>NZ_CP085446.1 GCF_023824195.1 Priestia megaterium | reverse complement strand
GTTTTTGTCCTCTCTTATACATCGTTATATACGATATATTAACAAAACGGATACTAATAAAGCAAATAACACAGACATATTAACCCTTGTTTATTTGGTCATAATAAGAGCTCTAATAATCTCATTCAAGTAGTACCAAAAATTCTTTTTTATCTCAGAGTCCTTTTTCTTATTTTCCTTCACGTAATATCCTCCTTAGTATATCGTTACGTACGATATATTGATGATTAATAGGCATAAAAACAAGAGAAATATATATACTAACGCTTATTTTATTAAAGCACGATATCCCCCCTTATTATATCGTCATATGCGATATAATAACAAAAGAAATCAAAGTACACAAGCCTTATATCACATAAAACATTTATCTGTATATGATATACAAAGGTAGTTAACATAATCACTCTTCTAGGCACAAAGATAAGTAACACCTTACTATAAGGCGTTACTTATGGTAAGTGACAATAAAATCGTTTAAAAAATAATAAAGTTGTTAAAAAATGCGGGTTATTCTATTCAACAATCGGGCCATATAATGAAATAAAGATTATTGAACTGACTGGCAGGGTAATAAAATGCTTTTGGAGAAATATGGTTTAGTAAAGTATTACTAAAAAGGAAGGATGATTCCACATGATAGGAATAGAGAGTAAAAAACAGGAAATTTTAAAAGCTTACCAGTTCAGACATGCTTGCAAGGAATTTGATACCAACAAAAAGATTTCGGATGAAGATTTTCGCTTTATTTTAGAGACAGGTAGATTGTCTCCAAGTTCAGTTGGTTTGGAGCCGTGGAAGTTTGTTGTTATCCAGGATGCAGCGCTTCGCGAAAAATTAAAACCTGTATCCGGCGGTGCCCAGGGACAACTTCCTACTGCCAGCCATTTTGTAGTTATATTGGCCAGAGGAAAAGAAGGCTTAAGACATGATTCCGTTCACGTAATCAAAATGATGAAAGACATTCATCATATGCCTGAAGAAGTTGTACAAAATCTTTCCGGTTTCTACAAATCCTTCGTCGAGACAGAACTCGAAGATAACGACCGTCTCATTTTTGAATGGGCAAGCAAACAAACATATATAGCACTAGGAAACATGATGACAGCTGCGGCTCAGATCGGTATTGATTCCTGTCCAATAGAAGGTTTTGATAAAAAGCAGGTAACCACTATTTTGCAAAATGAGGGTATCATTGAAGGCAACGATTTCGGTGTAGCCTGTATGGTCGCTTTCGGATATCGGAAAGAGAATCCCAAACGTCCAAAAACAAGACAAAATCTTAATGAAATTGTTGAGTGGCGATAAAACTGTATATGATGCTTCTCAACATCAGGGGACATGTCCAGAAGGCATGTCTCTTTTAATGTCATTTTAAAATAAGTTGAAAAATATTCAAAAAAATGAAAAATGGAACGGAGAGCGAAAATATCCTACGCATTTTAAAGATACACATCTTAATCGTGTTTAATAAATTGTTCCATATTATATATATGCCTTAAAGGCTATAAGAGCAGGCTTAAGCCTGCTCTTTCTTTTATTCATGAAACAAAATGTTTCAAATTTTAAACATAAACGTTTCATAAGCTATGAAATATTAGAGAACACCATGTTCATTTTTTTGAACCTAATGTTCTCTAAATATGAATGCAATTAGAATGCCTTCCGACCTTTGGTATTCGAAACCTATTTTTGGGGTTAGAAACGAATTTCAAATTTGAATCTACTCCCTTTTTTTCAGACTGCATATCGTATCCTCTTATTAGGTAGGGGATCACTAAATTTAAACTATTAGTCTCTTTTAATTTAAAGAAAGGGCTAGGTGTTATCTTGAAGGATAAGTTTTTATCCTTTCAGATAGCCTTTCCCAAACTATGCAACCAGCCTTAAAGGATTTGTTAATATTTAATTGATATTTACCCTTAAATCGATACATAATATCTCCTAATGGCCCTTTTACTTTTGCAAAAACAATGCGTTTATGAGGTCTTATTCTAGTGCCAATTCGTCCATCGACAATTCCTTTTAAATATCTCTGGTTTTCAATCTCATCTAGATTTCTTTCCAAAATGATAATTCCATCTTCAGAAATGGAATTATCCCAAGTGCCATTAGGGAATAACTTTGGAAACCATAACTCCGTATCTTTCTCATAGACATGGGATGCAGCTCCTTTTTGCCAGACTTTATAACGATGCCCAAAGCAGTTACATGCGTCAGCAATTGTACGAAAAGCAACATTGTCATGTAACGAAATAAAACCTCTTTCAATGTATGTTTGGGGGCTTAGCTCTTTTTCTATATCCCAAGGTACAAACTTATCTTTCTCTTTTAATAATCTTTCTTTAATTTCCTGTACAATACCTTCTATTTGCTGATGAATACTAATTAACCCTTTTGTGACATCTATTCTTTTAACTTCGTGGTCAGTTACTCTGACTATATCTTCTTCTCTTGCTTTATCTGATTCGATATTTGTTTTGTGATGCCCCTCATCAATTTCTATATGTATACCTAACTGTGGAAAGTACATGTCGGTCAAAGCATATTTACCATCAGGTCGAATCACATATTGTTGTGTAATAAATTTAATATCTAAATTATCAAGACGATTCCAAATACGTGTAATAACATAATTTTCGTCGTTTTTTTTGTTTGTTTTCGCCAACTGTGCTTTTATAAATCGATATTTATCCATCTTTTTTATCCTTATAATTTAATATTCCCTCTATAATGGAGAAAATCTTCTATACAAATATTTTTTATTTGGTTCTGATGATTGATCCTTAGATTCATTCTGACCGTCTTTTATTTATCTTCCATTTGAAAAAGCATAGGGTTTACTGTCCTACTGTATTCGGTAAAGAATTCATTCTTGAATTGTTCCCAACTTTCCCCAATACTTTCATAATACTTCTTCATAGTGTTATGTACACTAGTATCGGCCCCCATAACACGAAATGTTAAAGGGTTAGAAGGGTACATGTAAACACATCCCCCTGAACGAAGTTCAAGAGGCATTTCTAAAGAGAAAGTTATGTCTAGATATTTGTCAATCACAATAAACTTCTTATTCGCTTTTTTTCCACTCTTTTTAAGTAAAGTCGTATAAGATAAAGCACGTTCATTTTCAAAGACAATGTTATTAGAATGGCAACTAATATTTTTGTAAAAAGTGTTACTCATTGGTGATTATTCCTCCATATGTATAGTTAAGTTGATACTAGTCTATTTTAACTGAAAATAATACCTTATATATATTTGAAAAATTTTACATACCTTACACACTAAAGTCGGTTCTTCTATAAAAAATAAAATTAGCTTGCAACTAACTTCTAAATCGAATACATACTGATACTATTATTCTAAAAGGCAGGGTAATAAGTGTAATAGATAGAAACCCCCAAGGTTTACAAACTATAATATCTTAAATTTACTTTCCACCTTATAATTCGGTGATTTTAGACTTAATAAATAAGAGTATTAAAGACTTTAGAATTAAACATAAAATCCTCATTTTGGTAATTTATAGCCATTTAAATTCAAATTTTAAAAGATACAACTCAAGGGTGTTAATAGTTGGTAAAATAAAACATATAGGGTAACATTTTTTGTAATATAAGGATGTTTATAGGGGGATTTCGAGTGATAATATGTATATTTATTAACCAAATGGAGGTCCAATTTTGAGGATTTTACAAGGCACCACCACTCATTTTTCAGATCTATTAAAAAATGGTATTACAATTGTTCATTTCTTTTTACCTAATACACCGCATAGAAGAATTATGAAACAATTCTTTCATCAAGCGAGTAAAGAGTTTGAGCAAGAAGTAACTTTAATAGAAGTAGATGGAGAAAAAAATAAAGAAGATATTCTTCAGTTCAGTGTTGTTATTGCTCCTACTATTCTAGTATTCAAAGATGGAGAGGAAAGAGAACGATTAGTAGGTATTCACATGCCTTTTGAACTAATTAATTCGATTAATAAATACTGTTTATAATTTGATATTAAAAAAATTCCTTCTGAATACATTTAGAAAAAACCACTTCCTATAATTCTAATTATAGGAAATAAAGCCTTTGGAATCACTAATTCCAAAGGCTTTTAAATGTATATATATTTAAAATTGTTCTTAAATGTTATTACAAATCAATCAAAATATACAGATTCTTTAGGATTATACAAATGTTTAAAAGCCATCTCAATTTGTGTTTGTGTATTTCGAGCTATTGATAATGGCGGCAGTTTATTTTCAGCAAAGAATTCCACAGCACTCGTTTCTACACCCTTCATCGGTTGCCCCCCAATGATTTCACATTGAATGAACATTTTATAAATATGAAAAGGTGAAGGAGGATGTGGATGACATTTCATATCCATTACAGCTAACAATTTGACAGCTTTCACATCAAATCCTGATTCTTCTTTTACCTCTTTAACTGCTACTTCACTTGGAGTTAACCCAATGTCAGCCCAGCCACCAGGTAACGACCAACTACCATCTGAATTCTCTTTGACCATTAATATTCTGTTATCCTTAAAGATCACAGCCCTAATATCTACTTTAGGTGTTGCGTAACCAGTTTCATTTGCAAATAAATCTTTTATGACTGTCATTTCCATACCTGTTTGTTGTGATAACATTTCAACGCTTATGTCTCTTATTAGTTCAAATCTCTCTACATCATAAATATCTTTTGAATAAGCTAATCCTGCCTGTGCAATAGATTGAAGTTGCTTCGCCCAATCAAGCCACTTATGTTCTATGATTATCACCGCCATCTTAGTAATAACCTAATATTACCACAAAGAAAGAATTAAGTGACTTTGTTGTCATTTAATATGTTTATGCCATACAAAGTTAGTTAACATAATTTTGATAATATCAACTTAGTTATATAGATAATAATTAATGTATTTTCATTAAAAAGTGTAATATAACACATCTAGTATAGAAAAAGTTCATATTTGTCGTCACTAAGAGTAAAGTATAAAACTTTAATTTTTATAACAGAGTTTATTCATTTACTCCTTTATGTAAAATACGGTTATTTTACATCTTTAATAAAGATTACATTATTAAAGATGCATTTATATTAAATACTTATAAACTTTATGTTAAATCATTATAAATATAAAAATTTCTTAAAAGATAAATAGAAGATAGAGTGGTATATGATAAAAGGTGAAAATTTCTATTTGTTGCCACTTTATTTGAATAATGAAACTAATCAATTTAATGAGATACTTTATTATTTACTTAACGTAATGTGATTTATATGCAGTGACGTTTATGAGAGGTTATATCTACTATCTCATCAATTCATCTTATTTTTTATTACGCATATCTTTTTTTATTTGTTTCATAATAAAGAGGAATGAATGAAGAAAGGAAGCGAAATCAATATGCAAAACTTGACGGAGCTAGAAGTAGAGAATTTGCGTCATCTTATCGGAGCACATGGGACACTGATTAATAAATTAGAACAATACGCACAAGAATGCAATGATCCACAGCTTACAGCAATGCTACAAAAAGATGTACGTGACGCTAGAAATACAAAACAACAGCTCATTTCATTTTTAGGATAGGAGACAGATAAAGATGAATGAAAAGGATATCGTAAATGATTATTTAGCAGGTCTCAATGCAAGTTTAACAGGTTATGCCAATATTATTAGCCAAACAAATAACCAACAATTATATGAGACACTTATTCAAATACGTAATCAGGACGAGACACGCCAACGTAGTGTGTATGAGTATGCAAAACAAAAAAATTATTACCAACCAGCTGCTCCAGCAAATTCTACTATTGTACAACAACTTAAAAATCAATTACAACAAGGATAGAAGAAACTACCTAAGCATTAGGTAGTTTCTTCACTTTTAATCTGTATATGTCATTTCTAGTTACCATAATTCAGAATAGGAACACATAAAAAAAGAGAAGAGTACTTAAAGTATCTCTTCTCTTTTTATTTATTATCTATAAAGGTTAAGATTTGTTGCCTTTTTAATTGAGCCAATCCTTGAAAAGTTTCATTTATTACACGATTTGTTAACTGATTATATAAATGATATTCTAAACTTTGTTAAGAATATCATTTAGTATATCCTCAATAGAGGAAAAACTACTCTTTCGTATCCCTTTCATATAAATATAAAACATAATCAGTCATAACACCAGGATGGCCCAATTGCCGCAACATAGCTGTGATATTGCCACGATGATATGTTCCATGATTGACAACATGTTGTACTAAGTCAGATAAACGAGTTTCGAGTCGTCCAGCAAATGAAGTTTCAAGCACAAAGGCCGTTTCCATATCTTCTTGACGATCGAGAAACGCTTTGTACCGGTCAGATAAATCGAAAAACATCGTTTCTACTTCCTCGATTCTTTTCGTTTCCATCTGTTCTCTCAATTGATCAGCCGACGCATATACTTCATCAAATTTTTCACCAGAAATAAAATCTAACCATATGTTATCAGAGACATAAATGTGCGCCATCACCTTTGATATAGAAGGAAAAACGCTCTGAATTTCTTTTTCGTAAATGTCCTCAGAAAGTTCTTTTAATCGGTCGAAAATTTTTTGGTTTGCCCATACATGGTAGTCGTACAATTTTAATGAGTGATGTGACATTTGCAATTCCCCCTATTTCACTATTCATTATCGACATTACACAAGGTATCAGTAGTCAACTTAACTATACTTCTATAAAAATATCCTCCAGACCTTTTGCCTAAAGGAGTTTCTTGTTTACGTAATGGATTTTCTAGGTAGCAAAACAAAAGCTCACAAGTCTTAAGATTCTTGTGAGCCTTTGTTTAATTGTTGAATATTAGTTTCCAATCCCAACACTCATTAAAATACGTGATTCGTTTGTTGAAAATCCATTTCTTTTAAAGAATAACTCAGGTTTAGCATTACCTCTTTCAGTTGAAAGATATGCTTCGTTAACATTTCTAGACTCAAGAATATGTTTTAAGTAATCTAACAAGTTTGTACCAATCCCACTATGTTGAATATTATTTAGAACACAAATTTCATTTATGTAAAAGTTCCTAATATCTGCCCATTGTTCTTCATTTCCCACTAAAAAGCCCAATAACCCACCATTATTAGAATCGAAATAGCCTATGCCTATGTAACCAGGTGTTAGACTAATGTCTAAAAGACGTTTATAAGATGTTTCATAGCTCCAGGGCTCATTCCATGGCACATCATTGAATACACTGGTAAATATATTTGCTGCCTCTTCTAGATCTTTCTCTGATAACAATTGAACTTTACCTACCATTCATAATTTCTCCTTAAAGTTTTTATTTTAATTTTACAGTAATTTGGATATTATTTCTTAATTTTCAAGATGAATATGATATACAAAGTTAGTTAACATAATCACAATTATCGGCAGTAAAAAAGGCCATAGAAGATTATAAATCTCTATGGCTTTAGTATTGTAACTAAACAATGTGCTGCTTATTATAATTTTCTCGCAACAACCTTATTAACTGCATGACAGTGTCTAATATTATTTTCATGTTCATCTTCAAACTGATAAGATTGATACATTTCTACGGACCAATCAGAATAAATTTCTTTTAATTCACCTTCATTAAAAATTCCTTTAACATAACTCTTTAAATCCTCTGGTATTTCAACTTCATTAGTAAAAACCGCAATAATGTTGTATCCATTCTTTCGTGTTCCTAATTTCATACGTTCAATTACATTAGACCAGTGGTTACGTTCCATAAAATGAAATAGCCCATGTGAAATAACTAAATCGTATGTATCAATAAATTTATAGTTAACTACATTCTCTACAGATGCAGTTAAGTTAGTTAGGTTCAACTTTCCCTTAGCCCTATTGATTTTAGCTATACCTGCCTCTGATATATCTACTGCATCAACTTCGTGTCCTAAATTCGCTAGAAAGATAGCATGCCGTCCATCTCCACAGCCTAGATCTAGAACTTTCGAATTTTCTTTTAACCTTTTACTAACATCAACTACTTCAATACTTGGCTTGCCGAATGTTTCAACCTCATCGTTTAGATAAAATTTTTCCCAAAATGGTTCCATTAAATATCCTCCAAATACTTACTTTTATACCTTAAATTATATCATCTCTTATTAATTAGAATTGCTCATTTTATAAGTAATGGAGGTGTATATCATATACAAAGCTCCCTCTATAAATTGAGTAATATCAAGGGTTTATAGGGGGGAAATAAAATATAAAAAATTTTTTTATGTCCATTTCTAACCTTATATTTTCATTTTTATAAGAAACTGGTACTAAGGGGAATAGCTTCGCTATTCTTTTTCCATTATTTTAAAAAAAGATGGAGACATACATATAGTCGCACAATGGATCTCTATGTGCCTCATAGCGATGAAACCTCCCATGTCTCTCAGCGTCTTAGCGCCTACATTCCTTCGTTCAATCTGTCTATGAGATAGAGTTTGGTAATGCTAGTTTGCAAGGTCGAATGCCTGGAAAAATGCTTTATCCCAAATACTCCGTGCTTCATTTCTAATGGACAAAGGTTAAGCTCCTAGAGCTAAAGAAAGATGGGGAATATCTCGTATCATTCGCTCTTCATCAAATGGACATTGTTTCTGACCTACAGTATGTAGAACACGAACTAACTTCCCACAAAGTACAATCAGTGATTGTTTCTTACATAAAGGGTTTTCTTGTCTCGTTGTATAGTACTGATGCAGAGCCTTAAAGGCTCGATTATGTCGAACAAGGGGCATAACAGTCCGAAAGAGCAAAGCCCTCAATTTAGCCCTTCCTCGTTTGGTAATTCGTGTTTGTCCTTTATGCTTTCCTGAGCTGGATTCTCGCAAATTTAATCCCGCGTATTTTAAGATTTGGCGTGGATTTTCAAAGTTTTTAATATCACCTAACTCAGAATAAAGTTCAATAACAGTTACCATCCCAACACCAGGTACAGTCAGCATTTCAGCAATACCCGGCAGGGTCAGCACAAGGTCTTCCAATTGTTTTTCTAATGCATGTAGTTCTTCTTTAAGCATCTTATATCGTTTGATATTTGTGGCTATTTCTCGTTGTGCCATCTGTAGTCCAACCGTTAATCCTACTGAACGTCCAGCAGCCTCTTGAAGTCGCTGTATTCGTTTATGGCTTGGGCGTTGTACGCCTCCGTACGTGGACCATATTTCTGCCACCCTTTCGGGTGTTGTTTGATTAAGTTGAACTGGAAGAGGAATATGTTCTAGCGTGGCCAACGCCATCTTTCCACTCCAGTCTTTAAAACGGTTAAAACTCTGGAAAATACTTATCTAGCCAATTATGAATCCGTCCTTGTAGAGCCTGTAAATCACCTACAATTTGGTTTCTAATTGTAATTCCTGCCTTTACTTCTGCATCTTGATCCATTGGTAAGCGAGGATAAGAAAATCGACCATCTTTTATCAGTTGAGCGATAACTCTAGCATCCTTGATATCATTTTTCGTTGGAGAGTTATCGTCAAGTTCTTTACTTCGCTTAACGTGCAGAGGATTAACGACTCCGAAGGAGACAAGTCTCTCCTTTAGTGTATAGGCTAGATTTAACCAGTAATGACCGGTAGGTTCCATACCAACTAGAACATCGGCTTTCTCATGTTTGTGTTGCATCTCTTCCAACCAGGCAAAGAACGCATCAAATCCTTCTTTTGTATTCGTGAAGGTTAGAGCTTTTCCAAGGATCTTTCCACGATCATCTTGTGCCCGAGCAACATGCTTAAATTTAGCAATATCTACCCCGACAATCAGTGTATGGGGTGTAACTTGATTTAACTTTTCGTTTTGAGTACAATTCATAAGAGTCCTCCTTGAATGATGAATTGAAGTCATGGCCATGACCTTCTGCATCATATCAAGGGGACTTTTTTATTTCAAGACACCAAGTAATTTCAAACAGGAATGCTAGTTTATTCGGGTAGGCGGGCACTCTCACGAGCGCCCGCCCCCCTAAGAACCGTACGTGACAGATTTCCCGTCATACGGCTCAAGCCTTCTTTTTATCCAAACAACTTCTTTATTTAATACACGGTACATGTACTAATTTAGCAACTTTGCCTGTAGAAACTTCTAAGTGTTGTACAGTAACTTTTTCGCCATTTTGTAGAGTGTGTTTACATAATGTGCAACAGTAACCTTGTTTCCTTGCAAGTTTTATCCTATCTAGCGTATTTTCGCTATTGAAGACCTTACGGTCTCGCTTTTCCCAATATCCTTTTAGGTTCGGATCATCTGGACTGTTTTTATAGGCTACCATCACATGTCGTTCTATTTTAATCCAGGCCATCTTCAACAATTGAATATTAGTAAGTGGACAGGTGAGAGTCCATTTATCATTTCCACCGTGGTTGGGCTTCTTAAAATAACGCCTGGTAATCCATTTCCACGATTTTTTTGGATGTAATTGTTTAAGATGTTTGATTAATTTAGAGAAAACATAATAGTCCATATAACTAAACGTCTTTTTGGAAACGACATGTTTCCAATACTGTCCGTAACCTCTAATAATAGGGTTTAAGACACGTATAATTTCTTTTACTGGTCGTCCTCTCATTACTGTGAACGTATCTTTTATCTTGTTTTTAGCTTTTTTTTGATACTGTCTTTGCTAGGTTTGATCAATAACTTCTTTCCTTGTCCTGTGTTGTATTGACGCAGCGAGAAGCCAAGAAAATCGAACCCATTCTCGATATGTGTAACCCTAGTTTTATCCGTGCTGAGTGTAATTCCTCGTTTTTGTAAATAAGGAATTAGGTTTTGATACATACTTTCAGCTTGTTCCTTCGTTTCTGTTACGATGACGAAGTCATCTGCGTAGAGAACACGTCCTATCTTACACTTGGGGTCGATTTTATATCCTCCGTTTGGTTTGTATGTCTTTTTATAGATAATACCAATCTCTTTTTCCATACCGCATAAGGCGATATTGGCTAGGAGGGGGGACACAATGCCTCCTTGCGGAGTTCCTTCCTTTGTTGGACGGAGCATATCCTGCTCTATGTATCCCATCTTGAGCCACCTTTTGATAAGAGGGGTTCCTGGAAACGTAGATATTTGTTCTACTATCCAATCATGTTTGAGGTGGTCAAAACATCCTAAGAAATCCCCCTCAAAAACCCACTTTTTCTTACTGTTGGTGTTAAGCTTGTTAAAGAGATTACTTATAGCATCGTGTGTGCTTCGTTTAGGACGAAAACCATAGGCGGTAGACTCGAATCTGCCTTCCCATTGCGGTTCGAGTGCATTCTTCACGACATTTTGGTACACTCGATCTCGCATTGTCGGAATACCGAGAGGTCTTAGTTTTCCATTTTTCTTAGGAATAAACATTCGCTTCGCTGGCTTTGGGCGATGCTGAAAGACATTACATTTAACTAATTGTTGATAAAGTTTGATACGTTCGTTTGGATTTGAGGCCGTGTAGCCGTCTACTCCAGGTGTTCGCTTACCGTTATTTTGTTGTGTCACTCTGCGAATAGAAAGTAGTAGATTTGCTTTACTCCGAAGGAGTAAGCGTTGAAGCTTCCTTACTTTCCTTTGTTGATTCTGTTGTTCGGCACGATAAATTCTTTGTCGTAACTTCGTTACATATTTTTGTACAGTATTCCAATCAATAGAGTACCAACCTTTATGCGAGACGTGCGCCGACGCTCGTGGAGAGGTATTCATAACAGCACGCTCCTTGTCGTTAAAAGATAGCCACAAATTTATTTTCGTGTTGAAGACCCATGAGAAGTAGGCGCTCTTTCGGGCCTGTCATTGTCTATAAAGACGACAGTATCCGTCCAGTTATACAACGTTTCTGCTTTCCTGTCCCTTTTCAGGGTAACGGCTTTCGCTTTTTCTCATATCCCATACCCTCTGCCACATCGTTTGACTTTGCAGTCATCCTACTGCTTATGCAGATGACATAGGGCTTACCAAGTTCCACATTCTACAGATGCGATAGGGGGAGGTAGGTTCTTTACTCCGGGTAAGATGCGGGACGCATCAGAGTAGCCTTATGATTCTACTTTTCCTCTTACCAAGACCCAAGCCAATCTATGCATTATCTTGGGCTAAGAGTAACGAAGCTTACAAACCTTCACTTTCGTTTACCATACCTATCTTCTCCTAGCAGTATTCTGGACCATGCATTTGTCCTCTGTTTCCGCATTTCCTCATGCAACTGACAGACTCGTTACCAAGAATGCCGTTTTGGATGGAGATCATCTCCGCGTCTAGATGAGTAGCGTTAGCTACACTGTAAGAAAGCGACTTCTTGTCGCACCATAAACACTCTTTCCGGTACACACCACAAAAAAGAACCCTTCTGGGAGTAAGGGTTCCAAATGGGTAGTTTTTATAGAGTATGCAGCTTTTTATACATTGTTGATCTGACAGCATTTACTCGATACCCAAGTGGAAGGTAAATGCATAAAAAGCATACCTTTTATACATATGTCTTTTCGGAAAAATATAGTCTATATGGCAAAAATATGATATTATTTAATTGTCGGAAATTTCAAAACCCTTGGTTCGAATGGCTACCTCCATTTGTATTGGGGTAGCTATTTATTTTGCTTACCTTTTGACTGGACAAATTATAACCTAATACTATATTTTATATATGTACATGTATATATTTCACTTTTATCAACTATTAAATGCAACTATGATCAACCACACATGTAAGAAAAGCCCTCAATTAATTTTGAGGGCTTTTCTTACATGCGTGGTTATAAAGTGTAAATAATGAAACTTAAGTAAAAGAAAAAGTTAGATTTCTATCTAAGTAGAGTCGATTACAAAATTTATTTTTAACTTTGTATGTATATGAATCTACAAAACTGGTCAGACTAATAATGTATCCCCCCTATTCCAATAAATTTGAAAATCCTTTGCTACGCTGAGCAAAGGATTCTTTTTACGTCTAAACTTAATTTACATGTTAGAGAATTCTTTCTTTTCCTCATTGAGAAATGAAAAGAGAGGTAAAGTAAGAGCAAATAAAGCAGGAATGATAATTAAACTTCCAATTATCATATATAAGAGCCGGATTCCAGATAGATCAACTACCTGACCAGCAAATAAAACGCCTAGTGGCATAGTTACTCGTATCAAAAAAGTCGAACAGAGAAAATTTGTCCCATTAACTCTGTAGGAATGATTTTCTGATAAAGAGTAGTTTGATGAACATTAAAAAATGGGAAACATACACCTCCAAGAAATTCACATAGAATAGCCAAAGGTATAAATTCCACAAACCCCAACAGAAGAAAAGATAATCCACCCATCAATAGTCCTGAGAGCATTATATACCTTCGTTCTCCTCTACTTCCCCACATACCAACTAAGAAAGAACCCACTACGTATCCTAATGGAAAGCCTCCCATAAACAACCCATACGTAAGCTAAGTTCCTTTCAGCTCTTCTAAAACATAAGGAACATTAATAACCATGGTTACCTCAACACTAAATTGAACAAGAGAAGTAAAAAAACCTAGCCATATCAGTTGTTTTTGCTTAAAAAAATAGCGATAACCAATTAGCACTTGTTTTAACCAAGGAATCTTTTGTTCTTGCTGTTTTAACATAGGTTCTTTTAAATAAAACAAGCTAATGGTACTAAGTAGAAAAAGTATCCCTACGACTATATAAGTAGATGAAGTTCCTAAATAAGCTGCTAAAATTCCTCCTATTGTTGGTGCCAAAAAACGGTTCTGGTGCAAAAACCTATTCCTAGAAACACAGAGAAACAGTTTCCTTTAAGTTGCTAGCTTATGAAGCTAATCCAAACAGTCTATGGATGAATTCTTTTTGATTTTGGGCAGAAGCCACCCTTTGGTGAGTCTGTTTCTTTTTAATCATATGCATGGCTTCTATGCCACACAATATGTAAGTAGCCGTATGGAATGACTTCAATCCTAGCATAGAACGAACTCGCTTCTTAATAAAACGGTGATCTTGCTCAACTATATTATTGAGATATCTAACTTGCCTTACTTGCATACCTTCAGGCATCTGTTCCTCTTCTTTTAATTCTTGAATCGCTATAGGGTAGGCAGGATTCTTATCTACTGTTATAACACGAGGTTTAGAAACATAGGAAAAAGCCAAGGCTTTCTTAAAAAAGCGCTTGGCTGCTTGTTTATCTTTTGATTCACTTAGATAAAAATCAATGGTATTCCCTTCTGAATCGACTGCACGATACAGGTACATCCATTGACCTTTGACTTTCACATACGTCTCATCGACTCGCCAAGAATCGTTGGTTGACTTAAGATGACGGCGTACTCGCTCATCTAATTCAGGACCATATTGATGAACCCAACGCATGATGGTTGTATGAGCAATAGATAGTCCGCGTTCTTCCATCATTTCGACTAAATCACGAAAACTCAGGTTGTACCGTAGGTACCATCTCATGGTTAATAAAATAATGTCAGGTTGATAATGTTTCCACTTGAATAAATGTTGCTTTTCCATACTAATCACGTCCTTTTTTAAAGTACTAGTATCCGTATGTCTAAGTTTGGGAGATTACTTGCAGTTATTTTGAAATTTTTGCACCAGAACCGTTAAATCTAATACAGTAATTTAATCAAACTTTATTTTAAATTATCAAACTTTATTCCAAAGCTACAGTAATTCTAGTTGTTCAATTTTGCTAAAAAGGCAGCCAAATATTATTTTGGCTGCCTTTTTAAATGAGATGGTAAATTTCAAGACCTAGGTACATGACGGATGTAAATACCCACACAATACCAAACACATACATCGTACTATATTTTAAACAAGAGCATTAGAATGACTATACTTTTTTTCATCTATCTTCATTTGATTTACATCTTGTAAATTAAATATTTCTTCTACCTTACTAATTTCCTCTTCTACCTTTAAGCTGGAACCTTGTTCAATAATGTTACCTAAGACATAATCCATCATTTTTACTGAAGCACGTAATGATTGATTAGCGTATACTACAGCCTTTACTCCCATTTCCTCTATATCTTTTGTCTTTATATTCGGGTACGTTGTTGGAACAATAAATAAAGGTACTTGACCTGACCATTTTTTGGAAAACTCTTCTATTTGATCTGATGTCTTAGACTTGGAATGAATTAATATTGCATCTGCGCCAGCTTCGGCATAACAAGTAGCACGGTACAAAGCATCTTCCATACTTTCTCCAGCAATAAGTGATTCTACCCTTGCTATAACTAAGAAATCAGGGTCAATTTGAGTATCTTTTGCTGCCATAATCTTACTAGCAAACTCTTCTGCACTTACAAGACGCTGTTGATTACCTGACAAAAAACTATTCAACTTTGGAAAAACTTTATCTTCAATGCATACTCCTGCGATACCCGCATATTCATATTTTTTCACCATATGAATCACATTGTGTATATTTCCAAATCCTGAATCACAATCAGCTATAACCGGTATATTAGTAGCTTGATTCATAGATATAGCTGCGTTGAGAAATTCCTGCATTGATAAAATACTTGCATCAGGTACAGTTTCTACAGCGGAGATGCCTAATCCACTCGCCCAAATAGCATCAAAACCCTTTTTTTCGGCAATTTTTGCACTCAATGCATCATGGGCACCTGCAAGTTTAATAACTTTATTTCCTGTAAGTAACTCTTTAATCATTGTTGATTTTTTCATTATTTTCTTCTCTCCTCTAGCTCAATATTTATTAATTTATAAATTTCAGATATAAACGTTCCCATCTTTTGAATAATTTACTTCTTTTTTAATTCTAGGTAAGATTTCTTTTCCTATTTCAGATACCGTCTCTAAATGGGGATAAGATGAAAAAATGAACTCTGTAATTCCTACATTAATATATTTAATTAAACTTTCAGCTACCTGTTTGTATGATCCAACGAGAGCTGTTGAATTTCCGGATCTATAGCTAGTCATACCAGTCCAAAAACACGGGTCTTCAAATTCTCTTCCTCTTAAACTTTGAATTCTCTTTAATGAAATTGAATCACTATTATCCATATATTCTTTTAACATAGAGACTTTATCTTTGTTTACTTGACTAATTATTTTTTCTGCTTTTTCCCACGCAACTTTTTCGCTCGAAGCCGTTATAATATTTATTCTAATGCCGAACTTCACATGTCTGTTGTATATATTAGCCATTTCCTTTACCTTTTGAATCTGTGCCTTAACATCTTCAACAGGCTCTCCCCACATTAAATAAGTATCGAATAATTCTGAAGCAACGGTAACTGCAGGATCAGAAGTGCCACCTAAATACAGTTTTGGATAAGGCTTTTGTAAAGGGGCAGGAGTAAATTTTGCATTGTCTATTTTGTAAAATCTTCCGGTATAATTGAAAGGGTCGTCTTCCCACACCCCTCTTAGTATCTCTGTAAACTCTTTTGTTCGCTCATATCTTTTATCATGGTTAGTAAAGTCTCCATCCATAGCTAGCTCCTTAGGAGACCCACCGGATACAACGTTTAATGATACCCTTCCATTACTTAAAACATCTAATGTAGAAACCATCTTTGATGCAACTGTAGGCGAAATAAATCCAGGTCTTATAGCAATTAAAGGCCTTAAGTTTTCAGTATTGATTACAATATTGGTAGCTGTAATAAAGGCATCAGCGCAATTAGGACCCGTTGGTATTAAAATCCCATCAAATCCACCTTTTTCAGCAGCTTTGGCTATTTTTACAATATGTTCAGGGGTTCCCTTAATCTCAGGCCGAGATTGACCTATATATTTACTATCTCCATGAGTAGGAGCATAAAAATGAAATAATACTTCAGACATTTTAATTTCTCCTTTACGGCTTTATTATATTAGCGCAATTGATTGTTGTTTTAACCAGTGCTTCCACTCCCACCGATAGTACATCTTCATTGATATCGAAATGAGGGCTATGTAAAGGATACGGCGTTTTTGGTTTTGCTCCAATCCACCAAAGACAACCTTTAAATTTAGATAAATAATATCCGAAATCTTCTGAACTCATGACAGGGTCTAATACCTCTAAATGCTGTATTCTGTTCATATTAGCAAATGATTCTCTAAGAACATTCAAAGCATCTTTATCATTTATTAGTGGATCATAGCCAAACTCATAGTCTAACTGATGTTTCGTACCATAGGCACTGCTTATATTTTCTACAATCTTGATAACATTCTGATGTATTTCTTTTCGTATATCAGGAGAAAAAGTCCTTATTGTCCCTCCTAAATTAACCTCTTCTGCAATTACATTTCTTTTGGAGCCCCCATTAATGGTGCCAATAGTTAGAACCCCCTGCTCCATTGGATTAATCATACGACTAATAACTGCCTGAAATGCCATAATAGTTTGGGAAGCAACAACTATTGGATCTACTGTTTGATGAGGGTAAGCACCATGGCCACCTTTTCCACTAAATTTCAAATTAAATTTATCAATAGCTGCCATAGCTTTATCGTTTTGAATCCCTATGGTACCTACATCAAGAAATGGTTCTACATGTTGGGCAAAAATGATGTCTAAATCATCTACATGTCCTGTTTTAATTAGAGGTTTTGCTCCTCCAGGTCCTTCTTCAGCTGGTTGAAAAATCAACTTTATTTTAGCCTTAATTTTATCTTTATACTTTGATAAGATGTAAGCGGTTCCTAATAACATCGTTACATGTGCATCATGGCCACAGGCATGCATAACGTTAGAAATTTTACTCTTATACTCTACAGTTTTCTGGTCTTGGATGGGTAAAGCATCCATGTCCGCTCTTAATCCTATTACAGGCTTTTGTATTTCACTATTGATAATGCCTATTACACCTGTGCCAGCAACATTAGGAATAGTTTCTATATCAAATTTTTCTAAATATTCAGAAATCAATTCTGATGTTTTGAACTCATTAAAAGCAATCTCAGGTTTTTGATGTAACCTCCGTCTAGTTGAAATTAACCATTCATTTAATTCATTGATATCTTTGTCTATATCATTAAATATGATAAAAAACCACTCCTAAATCCTTAATTATATTTTATAGCTAATGTATCTTTTGCTAAATTAGCTTGCTGTATGGCTTTAGCTGGAGTTTCACCACTTGCAATTACATACCCAATAGGTGACTTATAATCTTTAATTTGTTTAAACACTTGATCCCCAATCTTTGCAGAGATAACTATTTCATTAATACATTCCGTTTCTCTAGCTTTGTCTACATTTAATATATCACTAACTGTTCCAGTTTCTTCAGGGAAAATTAAAGACATTGCTCCAGATATATTCTTTCTAGGTGAAATATTTACTTGTTGACCACAAAATAATTTAACTGCTTCTACGTAATAGTTAATACCTGTTGTAAGTTCAATTACTTCAGGTATGTGACCCCCACCATGTCTTGCAGCAATTTCTATCACTACTGGACCATTAGCAGTTAGTTTAACTTCACAGTGAGATACACCATTTTTAATGTCTACTGCTCTAATTGCTTCCTTAGCAGCAGCTTTTATTTGATCTTGTAACTCACCTGATAGCTGTGATGGAGTAGTATAAGCCATCTCTACAAAATAAGGACCATTGGTTGTTTGATAATCACAAATTGCTAGAATTTCTGTTTTTCCATTTATTGTAATAGAGTCTAGACTAAATTCATTACCTTCGATATATTCTTCCACTAAAACTATACATTTTAACTCTTGTTCCCTTGAATTCCGCTTTACAGCTTGGATATCTTCAAAAGCTCTAAATATTTCAGTCTGATTATTTACTTTTACAACATTAGAACTTCCTGTACCATCAATAGGTTTAATAATACACGGATAACCCCCTACATAATCAACAGCATCTTCTAATTCCATTTTATTTTTACATAATTTGAATAAAGGTATAGGAACTCCTTGTTTCTCTAAAGCTAATCTCATAGCATGCTTATTTCTACAATTTTCTGCAGTTTTTTTTGAAATTCCTAAAAGTCCTAATACCTCACAAATTTCTGCGGTGATAGGAACATACCATTCTAAAAGAGTTATTACACAATCTATTTGTTGTTTTTGTTCAGTATATTGTTTTAGTGTCTTTAATAAATCTTCAGTAGAATTTGTATCAATATGCAAAATTTCATCAATATATTTAGATGGTTTTACTTTAGTTCTTGTTACAAAAAGGATGTAATACCCTTCTTTATGTAACGATACAAAAGCGTTCTCTCTTCCGTGGCCAGCTTCTATAATTGCAATTACTTTTTTATTCAAAGATTTTCACCCTTATACTGAAATTTTGTTTTGATGCACTATTTCCTTTACAACAGAATGTACATCCTGAATTTTCGTAGAATCATATGAATCAATGTTCAAATATTTTTGCAGCCTTCTTTGACTAGCTAAATTATTTTTAAATGGTGAGTTAAATACATAAGTATCTTTATTAAAGCCCCATTCTTCTAATAACTTGTAGGCAGCTATTGTACTAATAGCATCACTAGATACCAAGAGAAGAGAAGAAGTAAATTCCATAATATCACTCATTTTGAATAAAGTGGGAATATTGGCCCAAATGATGTCCCCTCCTAATTCTGCAACTATAAAGTCTGGTTTTTTATTAGCTAAATTCTGAAGTAAAAGTCTAATTCCTGGTTGGTAATTTGATTCTGAGGTGTATGTAGAGGGTAAACCTGCATCTGGGAAATCCATTACGTATGTTGCTCCGGCATCTTTATGTGCCAAAACATCTTCTAAGCAACCTGTACCAGCCAGCTTAGTTCCAGCTACGGTATACCCTTGATTAGCCAAATACGATATTACCTTGGACGCAATTGTAGTCTTGCCGGCATCCGTTGCTGTACCAGCTACTAAGATAATTGGTGGTATTTTTTCTACCTGTGTAGGCGCATCCTTTAGTTTATCTAATGTATTAATTGTTTTATTTTCTTTCTTTAATAGACCTATGCATTTTAACTTCATAGCATCTCCCATGTATGTTGGAGAATCATAACATGTTCCTACTATTCCACCATTAGTAAGGAGGCTTATTATTGCTGTTTCATCGATTTTTATACCACCTTCGTCTATACCACCTACAATATTTTTACTTGATTCTCTATTTCCTAATACTCCGACAAACCTTTGTCCTTTAAATATTCTCATAGACCTGCCTTGCATATTCTCAACTTCGCAATAGGCACCAGCATCTTCTAAAGCTTCAACTAAAACTAAATCTCCCTCTTTTCCAATACCTTCAGCTACGTATATATCGATCAAGTCTTCTTCAGAAAGTCTTGTATCAGATGCCGTACATTTTATAGGCAAAAAATTCGAAATATTAAGCATATACTTCCTCCTTCAGGAACTTTTTGAATCTTGTTTTTATATCAACTGAGCTTATATCGATTCTAGGTGTGTTACCTTTTTGATTATTTATTTTAAATGCTCTAAGCTTAGTGCCACTTTTAAATAAATCTCCTAAGATAAAATCTAAGTCACTATAATCGCTTATCTCCATTGAATCTTTAATTCCGCAACCTTTGGCTACTTCAGACAGATTAGTGTTAGTGGCTGTAGCCGACAGCTGCCCTCCTGTAGAGCTATAACTTTCATTGTCCATGATTAAAATTTTTAAATTTTTTGGTAGTAGCTTTCCTACTGTAGAAAGAGCGCCTAAATTCATTAAACATGAACCATCCCCTTCCAATACAATCACATTTCTGTCAGTTGATAGAGCTACACCTAAACCGAAAGAAATTGGCATTCCCATGGAACCTAAAAAATAAAAATTTTCTTTTCTGTCATTAATTCCATACCATTCTCTAGATGTATAACCTAATGGGCTAATTACAATATCTCTATTGTCTACTAATTTTTTTGAGAGCTCACTTAATAAATCGAATCTATTCATCATTGCAAGTGCTCCTTTCTTGGCAATAGTACAAATACAGGACGTTCATTGAGGTGTACTTCTCTAAAAGCTTTATCAATTGTAGCCGTTAAATCATTATCTTGATTAATTTCATAATATTTACAACCAATTGATTTAATTAATGCTTTTGTAGCGTTACCCATAGGGATCTGAACTGGATTGTCCTCTAACTCATCGCCCCTCATTGACACTATTACAACAAATCCAATATTATAAGGTATTGTTAAAGATGCAAAAGCATTAATGCAATTACCAAGTCCAGAGTTTTGCATCATCAAAATAGCATTTTGATTGGACACTGTTAGTCCTGATGCTAGCCCAACTCCCTCTTCTTCTCTACTTAAATAAATTGTTTGAGTTATACTCTCGTCATAATATTTACTTAAAATTGTGCATGGCACTGTTAATACGTATTTTACTTCTTGTTTTTTAATTGAAGTAGCAAGCTGTAAATTTAAATCATCCATTTTTTCACTTCACCTTTTATATCTTTTATATTGATATCTAGAGCATTTAAATAGTTCTTACAATTGGACATAGCTTGTTCAGGGTTATTTCCCGTACACATAATATAGCCCAAGTAATCATGAGATGATTTTAGCTCCTTTATAATATCTCCTTTTTTAACATATAGTTCACTACGATGTACGTTTTCTTCATCTATAAGCCGGTCTGCCATTGATATAATTTCACCAGGGAAAGGTGTTAAAAATCTAACAGCTGCTCCCCCAAATTTTTTCTCATTTATTGTGTAAGTTTTATCTTTAATATACTCTAAGGTAGCTTTAACCACATCTATTCCATAAACTAACTTAACCAGATGTACAATACCTCCCCCGCCAGGACGATTGTGAGATTCTACAATCTTTGGTCCTTCCTGAGTAAATATTAATTCTGTATGGGAAGGACCAAATTTTAACTCAATAACATCTAAAAATTCTTTTACATAATCCTCTATTATTTTTTCTTTAAGACTAGTGACTTTAGCAGGTACAATATGAGCCAGTTCCACAAAATTTTGATCGACCACTTTATCCGTTATAGCTAAGATTTGATGCTCTCCATTGATAGTTAAAGCTTCGACACTGTATTCATTGCCACTTAAGTACTCTTCTATCAACATTGGTTTAAATGTTATGTCATTTTGTTTCAAGAAGCAGTTTAATTCTTCTTCATTTTGTAGCCTATAGATGTTCTCACTTGCACTTCCATCTATAGGCTTTAAGATCACTGGATAATTAAATTCTTTAATAAATTCTTTAATATCTTTTGTGCTTCTAACAATTTTGGCGTTAACGCTGCTAAAGTTTTTCTCAGCTAAATATGTTCTCATTTTAAATTTATCTTTAAGTAATTCTACAGTTTCCAATGAATTTAATGCTACGCCTAATTTTTCTGCTACATAGGCAGTGGGTATTAATGCATTTTCTGAAAATGTAAGGATACCTGTTATCGGAAAGTGTTTAGAAAAATTAACTAGTGTATCTGTTAGCAGTGCGAGATTCGTATAGTCTATACCAAATATGGTGTCAGAAAGTAAAATGTCTTTTTCTTTTATTTTTCTTTTCTCTTGAACTAATACAATCTCAAATCCCAAATCTTTTGCTCGCTCAAGTACACTAGTGTTGCTCCCAATAATAACCAGACGTTGCTTCAACTTAATCATTCCTAACTATTTAATAGATAATTTATTAGAGCTTTTTCCACGTGCATTCGATTTTCAGCTTGTTGATATATAATGGAACTTTCAGACTCAACGATATCTTCTGAAATTTCATAACCTGGATGAATTGGCATGTCATGCATTATCAAGGTTTTATGATCTTTCAGAACCTCTTTATTGATTTGGAATTTCATCATTTTTTCTATTCTTTTGTCTTTTTCAGCACTAAACTCCTTACTATTAAAATGTTCCATATCAACCCAAGTATCTGTGTAAATAAAGTCAGTATCCCCAATAATCTCTTCTATACTATCAAATGATTCTACTAGATTACTTTGTTTTACTTCCCCCATTAATTCCTCATCCCATGAATCATTGTTTATTATTGGAGTAACCAAATTAAGTTTAAATCCTAATTTTAAAGCTGCTATGATTAACGAATTAACTACATTATTATGTACTCCTACAAATGTTACAGTGACACCTTCAAAAGTTTTTTTATGTTCGTAAATAGTCATTACATCAGCTAATGTCTGCGTAGGATGATATTTTTCACAACATCCATTTATAACTGGAACGCTAGAATATTTAGCTAACTCCTTTAAATTATCATGTTTCTTCAATCTAGCCATAATTAAATCACAGTTTCTAGAAACATAACGAGCTTCATATTGAATAGGTGAAATTGAAAAATTACTACTATTCCAATTTAAATCTACTGAATATCCACCAAGCTGATTGATTGCAGATTGAAAAGATAAATTTGTTCTAGTTGAAGTCTTTTGAAATAATAATAATAATCCTTTCTTTTCGCAAGAATTAAAAAAATCTTCTTTATTTTCTTTCATTTCAATTCCTTGCTGTATAATACCTGTAATCTCTTCTTTACTAAGTTCTTTAAGTGATAGCAAATGTTTCAATGAAAAACACACCTTCCAGTTTTTGCTTTATTTATGATTATACATTATGATTTATATAAATTCAATAAAGTTATTTAATAAAGGAGGAATATTGGTGAAAGTACTTTTAAAAAATAAGTCATTCATGTTTATATGGATAGCTTATATTACATCAGGACTAGGAAGCACTTTTTCAATTTTTATTATGGGGTGGGTTGCATACCACCTGAAAGGTTCTGCGGTAACCGTAGGAAACTTATGGTTTTTTTATTTTTTATCTAGTATTATTAGTCAAATTATCTGTGGGCCTTACATAGATCGTGTAAATAAGAAAAACATAATGATTTTTTCAGAACTAGTAAGAGCTATTGTCTATTTCTTTTTTGCACTGTCAATGTATCAAGATTCTTTAACTACAAATATAATTTATACGTTTGCTATAATAGTAGGTTTAGTAGAACCATTATTTAGTCCTTCAAGCAATTCATATATCGCAGAAACTATTCAAGAAAAAGATCTCCAAAAGGCAAATTCCATACTTCAAACAACTAAGCAATCAACAAGAATGTTAGGTCCTTTATTAGCTGGGCTGATAGTCAGTATGACGGAACCGTTGTATGTTTTAATCTTTTTGATAGTTATATTAGGACTATCTTCAATTAACTTATTGTTTCTCCCTAATTTAAATCTTAATAAAAGTCACAAAGCCGGCTGGGGAAAGGAATTTATTGAAGGATTAATGTTTTACAAAAAAAATCCGTTTTTTCTTACAATGGGAATATTATTGTTTATTATTAATTTTAGTGCAGGAGCAGTACAGCCAATGTTATTACCTTATGTTTTTGATTACCTCAAAGGTACATCATTTCATTATGGGCTTATAAATTCTGGTACCGCATTTGGGATGTTAATTGGAGCATTTTTCATGACCATTTCCAATGAAAGTAAAAAGCTAAAGCTCATTATGTTTTCATCCATCATTATAGGTGGGTTATCTCTAAGCTTATTAGGAATTTCTTTTAATATTTTTAGTTCTTTTTTATTTATTACTATCTATGGTCTTTGCGCTTCTATTTTCAATATTAATAATACTATTCTTTATCAAAAAAGAGTTCCGACCAATTTACGTGGTAGAGTATTTACCGTAAGAGGCCTTCTAGCCAATGCAGGGGTTCCTTTAGGAGCACTAGTAATTGGCCATGTAGTAGGCTATATTAAGATTAATCATGTATTTCTTTTATTAGGGTTGGCTATTGTAATCCCTTGCTGTATTGCGTTATTCTTGCCATCTTTGAATTATAGGGAAGATAAAGAAATGGGTAATTCAAATACTATGTAAATTTAAGCATTTTGAATATAAATGCTAAATAAATATAATTTAAAAGGTTTAATCTCGTTTAACTATAATAATGAATACTATATACATATATAGTATTCATTATTATAAAGATATACTATATTAACTTAGGTGATATCTTTCTAAAGGGACTTATGCAAATATCTACATGAGTAGTCAGTAGTAGAAGAGATTCTAGACTGAAACAAATAAAAAACACCTTTAGGGTACCTAAACGTTATGTAATATCTAGTCATAACCTAAGATCTTTTTTTCATAGAGCCAAAGTAAAGGTCTGTTATCCAGTAGAAGCGTAATTAAAGACGATTGAAGTAAGATTTGTATCTGGAAAGGTATTCCTACCTCTCAAAAGAAGCAACAAAAAAATTAAGTAGGGGTAATTGTATATAATTAAAAACATGTATGAAGTAGCATAGAGATAGTGAAATCCAGCCACATAAAAAAAAACTAAACAACCAATCGGCGGTCTAATACCGTCAACTGATTGTTTAAAAGGTGTTTTACTCTTTCTTTTGACATTACCACTAATTACCATAATGGAATTCATAGATATTTAATTTTAAGTGTTAATTTTTAAAACAAAAGAGAAATTATGCTTATTATGGCTTGATAACCAAAAGTCAATCCGAAGCCGATTAAAAATATCCCTGCTAATATGGAGACCCATTTTAATACATTACTTTTTAATCTTTTTCTACCAAAATGCACAAGTGTAGCCATAAACAAATCCCAGCATGTTATTCCTACAAAAATGGCGATACTGTAAATAAGAGCTTCTTTTTTCCCTATTTTATCTATAGCACTTGTTAGAACTGATCCATAAATCCCAACCCAAAAAATAATATTCAATGGATTAGAAATTGCAATTAAGAAGCCTGATATAAACGATTTGAAAGGTGTTTCTTTATCTTGAGAGTGTATATTCTCCTCAACTGTAGCAGATGCGCTCTTTATACTATCGTAACCTAGATAACATAGGATAATAAATCCAAAAATCCACATTATAAGTTTTACACTAGGAATAGTGAAAACACTTGCTAGTCCTAGATAAATTAATAACATCATGATGACGTCAGCCATCATAGCCCCTACACCTACAAGCCATGCATTCAAAAATCCATTTTTAATTCCTTTATTTATTTGTGCAGCGTTAATTGGTCCAACAGGGGCTGATAATGAAATCCCTAAAATAAAATAACTAAAAATAGTACTAATCATTTAGTTTTGCCCCTGTAATTGGACATCTCATCACACTTTCCTCGTTCCTTTCCGGAAGAACATACTGTTTCCATTCATATGCCCCTTCTACTCCGTAGTCGCCTATATCTGGATGGATTTCAACATCATCGTAGACCTCTAGCCTTTCTCGAATAACTTTTCGTACTTGTTGCCCTTTTTTTGTATCTCCTGTTATATCATCCAGGGTTCCTCTAGGCTGTAAAGTGATTTCTAAACCACCACTTGTGTATCTGCTCTTTCTAGCATTATAAATAGGCATTCTAGAAACCACAAAAATGGGTTCTCCACCAAAGCAAAACTCCCATTTTGAATTGTATGGATCTTGTGGAATTGATTCAACCCAAGGCTCTGGATCATTTTCCCTTAAAAAGTTAAGAACATGCCAGAATTGTTCCTTATATTCTTCCGATGTCAAAATTGATTCAGAAGGCTTAAAAAAGATTACCAGAGTTGTTCTTTTCGCTATGGTTTTATATGTTTTTATATATTCATATATTCCATCCCTTACTTTCAATAATTCATCTTTGTTATAAGCAGATTCTGAAAAGATATAACGTGAATGCCCTCTTTTCTCCGCCTCTACTGCAAAGTAGCAAGGAAATGGTCGACTATCGTCTAATATATTTTCTCTAAAATCATAATAACTCTTAATTTTCCATTGAGATAATGCGTTATGTTTAATACTATTTTGAATTTCATCTCTTGTAAATAAAACTTGTTGTATTGCATTTAAAGACAATTTCTATTCCACCTTGATAGTTATTTTTATACATATGTATGAAATTACCTAGGATATGTAAAAGATTATATATCCTTTAATTACCAGAGTCAACGATTAAAATGGTATTATTTTCATAAACATTATTATACAAAAAAGAGAATTATTATTCTTTTATAGTTATCTAATAAAAGGTTCTGGTGCAAAAACTTCAAGATACTTGTATGCACTCTCTAAATCTTGTACATACTGATACTATTATTCTAAAAGAAGGGCGTGATCAGTATGGAAAAGCAAAACTTATTTAAGTGGAAACACTATCAATCTGATATTATTTTGTTAACCGTGAGATGGTACCTACGGTACAACCTCAGCTTTCGTGATTTGGTTGAAATGATGGAAGAACGAGGCTTATCGATGGCTCACACCACGATTATGCGCTGGGTTCATCAGTATGGTCCAGAATTAGATGAGCGAGTACGGCGCCATCTTAAGCCAACGAACGATTCTTGGCGAGTAGATGAGACTTACGTGAAAGTGAAAGGTCAATGGATGTATCTGTATCGTGCCGTTGATTCAGAAGGCGATACGATTGATTTTTATCTAAGTAAAGCAAGAAATAAACAAGCAGCCAAGCGCTTTTTTAAGAAAGCCTTGGCTTTTTCGCATGTTTCTATGCCTCGTGTGATAACTGTAGACAAGAACCCTGCTTATCCTATTGCTATTCAAGATTTAAAAGAAGAAAAGCAGATGCCTGAAGGCATCCAACTAAGGCAAGTTAAATATCTCAACAATATCATAGAGCAAGATCATCGCTTTATTAAAAAAACGAATCCGCCCAATGCTTGGATTAAAGTCTTTCCGAACGGCCAAACGAATCATTGCAGGAATAGAGGCTATGCACATGATCAAAAAAGGACAAACTCTCCAACGGGAGAAGTCTGACCAAAATCTAAAAGATTTCATTCATAAATTATTTGGAGTAGCTCAATAAGCTAGTCATTTAAAGAAAATTGATATTCTATGTTCTATTAAGTATTTTTTGCACCAGAACCAGTACGAGCGTCATATAAACCATTTTCTTGGAGCCAAGGATTATGAAATGTAATGACATCTTGCCACATGATACTGTTATTTTTCTGAGCTTTTTCGAACAACTTTTTTAATTGCTTTTTCTCCGACTCATTTAATTGATCGGATTGTTGAGTAAACAGAGAAGACGTTTTATCAGGGTTATCCATATAATCTTGATAAAGAGTGAACAGTTTTTCATGTGCTCCCTTTTCTTTTTTCGCCTCATCACGATCTACATAATCAACATAATCTTGAAAAGCTTTTTTATCAGATGTGATAAATTTTGTTTTTAATACTACCCCCGGTGTAATCGTAGATTGATTCATTCTTTATCGTCCCTTTGATAAAAATACTCGCGCATCTCCATTAAATTTTTAGTAAGTGAATACTGAATATTTCTTTCTGAACGATTTACTTCATCTCTTATATCTTTTAGCTCTTCTTTTAAAAGAGACTCTATATTCTTCGAAACAGATTCTTTAATGGAGATGGAATGAGTCTCTTCCTTGTTTTTAAATTCTTCATGTTCCTTACATATTCGAGCAATGGCATCGCCAGGAAAACGAAAATGATGTTCCTTCATATAATCACTAAGGTACTGATCGGTTTCTGGATCAAAAGAAACCATACGTCTTTGTTTTATCATTCTTCATCCTCTCCCATCATTTCTTGAATAAATCCATTGATTGTTTCCATTGCAATTGCACACTTTTCCATCATCTTTATATTTCGATCAATGAGATTTTCTAACTCTACTTCACGATCTTTTTGTTCTTGAAAAACAGCCAGCGTTTCAATCTGACCTTTTAAGAATTCTTGCCGAGAAATCTTTTTTCTTTTGCGATTTCATCTATTTTTTTTACTGCGATTGGATCAATATTTCGTAAAAACATATCCATAACATTCGTTCCTTTCCTGTAAATTGTGGTTCCCCACTAAAAAAGAGAGAAGAGCATAAGGGGTTTTTGCCCCCACAGGCTGTGTGGGGCTAGGCAAAGCCTAGCAAAACGATGGGGTCAAAGAAAAGCTCTTCATGTCCCTTTTACGTCCCCTTTTTAGTCTTAAACATCGTTTTTTAAGTTAAATATTTTCCTTTTAATTCTATATTCTTGTCCTTGGTCCCCTTTGAGTCCCCCTTCTTTTTTTCATTACATGACCAAATCCTGTTTTTTTCCGTTCAACTTTTTCATCTTTTCTTGCAAACTTTTTTGTTCATCTTCATAGGACCGAATGCTTTCATCACTGTATTGAATCGCATCTTTTTTTATTGCAATTTTTGATTCTGTATCAGCTTTTCCATAGTTTTTCATTTTCTTTTTTACAACATCTTTTTCTAATTCATGTGAACCTGCTGTGGCCATGAAAAGGATAAATGTTGATGGTCTGTGAACCTGCATTTTTTTGGAACAGTCATCGTTTATAGAATAAAAATCGATTCATACATGATAAAAAAGTACGTGTAAATCACTTGTATTGTAAGTAAAAACAGATGGCCATTTTGACCATGAACGTGTGAACAAAAATAAAAAAAGATCGCTTGCTTCTGTCTTATTTTTTTCAAAACACACTTCAAAATGAAGTGACTCTCGAGGGGACATTTATCAACTATGAAGGGTCGGCGAAGGGGTTTCTGACAGAAATGTTGTGATTACTGAAGGTGCGGTGAAGGGACTGTCCCTTAATTTGAGGGTGCGCTGAGAGGGTTCCTTGAAGATCTTGCATGATATCATGGTTTTGCTAGGCTCTGCCTAGCCTATCACACTTTGTGATAGCAAAAACCCCTTATGCTCTTCTCCCTATTTTTTAAAAGGCACCTGTATTTTAAGAATTTCAAACAAAATATAGAACTTCAAATAATAAATGTTAGTCCTATTGCCGTTAAAAAATTTAATGAGTTGGCAAAGAAATATGATCAATCTCGATAGCAATTTTCAAAGAATGAGATTCTCACATTAGCTATTTTTATCCAACAACCTGACCGAGAAGGACATCTTGAAAATTTAATTAAAGCCAACATCAAGATGATGGAATGCTGTGTAATTTCAATGAAAAACTTGAATGATATGTTGAAGAATTGATTAGAGAAGATGAAAATGATGAATAAAACGCGACAAATGATTTCACTCGTCGAAAACACCTACCAATACATTTAGAATGACATCATTGAACACAAAATGAGATGCCTTGGTAATACTATACCTGACATTTGTATCAGATTCGATTACAAGTAAAGTAAAGGAAAGAATAGAATGTAACAACCATTACAGAAACTGTTTCCATTGAGTTGAAAAACAAATTAAAAAAGCAACTTAAAAAGTTACAACCTGGCGTTAACAATACCCAAAAGCATGTACAAATTGCCGACGATATAGGTCAATTTCCACCCTCACAGTTCAACGAAAAAGCAGCTTCTACATGAAGTAGAAACTGCTCCTATCATATTTTTAACATGCTGCATGGGGTGATTTTTTCTCACCCTCTTTACAAAAAAGGACTACAAAAAATCACCCTACCCAGGAGAACCATTTGCGATTATCATTGAAAGTGTACTAATAAAAAAATCTTCAACCTTATCAAAAATGTAGCATTATAACATACTTTAAAACACTTGAGGAGAGGAATCTTTTTTCCTCTCCCCTATTCTAAAAAAATCATATATGATAAATGTGATTCCTACAGCAGTACAGGATCAATCGTAGTTAAAAATACTTCTTTTGATATATTTTGCTATTTTTTTATTGAATTATAAGACTACTTAACGCTATAATTGAATTAACAAAAATGTGCGGAATAGAAAAAAGACTTCAACTGTTTAAGTAGTGCAGCTAACACTCTTAAACCGTTCCCCCTAATGCGACTAGGGAAAACACTTGTCGAAGTCTCTTGTTAATAGAGTTAGTTTTGTACAAAATAAAACTTATGGTTTTATTTTATACGAAATTGACATCTATTTCAAGGGCTTAGTTCATCAAAATCCAGACATTGTTTTCCTTTCTTCAGGGAAACAGTGTCTTTTTTGTGTTCCTTAAAGGAGAAGATGAACAAATGACAAAGATTTTTACCTGCTATTTACAAGATGTAAATACCTTCAATGGACGATTCACATGGTTATGGAAAGAAAAACCTACCCTTCGTAAAAAGAAAGAAGCGTTTTTAGAAACACTTCGTACTTACTTTAAACAACAACAAGTAGCCCTACATAAAGTATTCCCTAAAAAACGTATGGAAATGTTAGATTACGTGATTTATAACCTTGTTGCTACAGGCATTCAAGCGATTCACTCAAAAACACTCATGCAAAAATTTGAGGTATCTCAAAGCACCGTTTCTCGTTTTGTGAAGTCTTTAAAGGCAACACCGTTTATGCTTGTGGCACGTTATATCAAAGAAGATACAACAGGTGCTCATCCTGATAGCTATGTGTTTATCCTTAAAAGCCATAAGAATTTTGATCAAATTTGTGAGGAAATCTTTTTTGCACACGATACAACAGGTATTCAAACGCTTCAAAAAGAAGAAATGACAACTCCTGTGACAACTCCTGTGACAAGTCCAGAAAGTGCTGAAAACGTTGATACACCAAGCTTTGAGGACGAAAAAACATCGTCCCCCTTTATTAACCTTGATTTACCTAAAAAGCATTTAAATAATCATTTAATATCTGCTTCACAGTCATTTGCTTATATCAAAGGTGTTCCTAAAAAAGTAAATAATGTGTACGCAGGGAAATATGGTCATCAACTAAAAGACTTTTATGCTCGTATTCAAAATGCTGCAAAAGCAGTAAAACGAGATACAAAGATTGAGATTGTGAAAGAGCAAGTACATGAAGTCGCTTATACAGCCATTGTAGGCTTAGATAAATATGTTCATGAGGCTAATCATAAGGGTACTACCCTCTCACTGGATGAAATGTGCCGTCTTGTTTATCAAATTGCTTACAATCAATTTTCCAATCTACTAAAAGGGAATACAGAAGAACAAACATCTGAGTCAGACATACATACTGAAGCTAAAACAGCAGCATTATTTACGCCTAAACATATCATCCGTAAGGAATTGGTTCCTGCTTGGTTAAAAGCTGAACAGGAGCAAAAAAAGTGTACACAAGAAGCAGCTATTTCTCTGGATCAACAGCTTGAAATGATTCAATTAAAGCAAGACTTAGGGCAAGAACTAACACCAGAAGAAGAAACCTTACTCCAAGAGCACAGTACTACGTACAGTTCGTTAGAAATGGCGCAGCTGAAACAGGATCTAGGACAAGCCTTAACACCAGAAGAACAAGCTTTACTGCACCAACATGACAAGATAAAAGGATCAGTTTCTTAATTTTTTAATATAGAACCCCCTTAGAAGCTGATATTTTAATAGATTATGTTTATTTAGATATATGTTCTAAATAAACAATGACTATGCATCTACGTAGGAGAAAATTACGATGCCACATAAAATGACCCTAACAGGCTCTGCGACAGGACCGTTACGAGAATACGATCGCTACGTTGCCTTTGATATGCGTGAAAAAGGTTCACCGTCTGACCTAAAGGATTGAAGAAAAGTACGTTTATTTCGTATACCGTGTTTATTGCCAAAAAAGCCTTTAATAAAACCGGACTCACTAAGAAAAGTATTATGCATGAAAAAATCTTAATTCAAGGAGAGCCTACGTTAGATATTTCCATTGACGAGTGTCCTGGGAAAATTGGTATTATCTTCTTTCAAATTACCGTTCTTCCGAATAAAAACGATAAAGAAACAAATGAGTCAAAAGATAAAAAAGAAGCAAAACAAGAGGCTTCTGCGCTTTCTGAGGCACAAAAGAGCAGTGAATCTGCCAAACAAGTAGAAAAACAAGATCCTGTCTCTCAACCCATAGCAAAAGAAGAGCAAAAGGCTGCGCCACAAAAGAAGCAGCTACCTACTCAGCCAAAATGGCCACAGGATGTTGTGAGCTTTGATGAAATTATCGTTCCCGAAGTATTTTTAAGGACGCGACAAAACCCCGAAAAAACGCAAAAGGTCGTTGATTTCGTGAAGCGTACTGGACACTTAGATAAGCCATTAACCATCGAGAAAGGCTCTAAGGTCTTAAAAGATGGCTATCGTCGCTACGTTGTGGCCAAAACCGTTAAAATGGAGAAAGTTCCTGTTGTATATAATTATCAAAAATAACACCTTAATAGGACCCAAGTATTCTTTTGGGGTTAGTTAAGTAACAGACTAAAATTCTTAAGCTACTATTAAATAGATAGGTAGATCTTATAGAATATAGGTAATTACTATATAAACACTTCTTTTAAGAAAATACTTAATTATATTAGAATTTTAGGTGGAGCTTATATGATCCCTCCCCTTAACATTGTTTATGAGACTTAAAGGGATAAAATACACAGAATAGAAACACGGAGTTTCTCTTATAATACACGCCTAAACTCTTTGATAAGCGAATTTTAAAAAACAGATCAAAAAATCTGTTTTTTTACTTATTTAGAGGCAGTCTAATATGAAGCTTTAAATTTTTTCTTTATTTAATACTAAGAGAAATCCAAGTAAATTCTTATATCAGTTGAATTCAGTTACTTAGTTAACCTTAAGTTAAACTAAAATAATTCTTTTCTTATATGTTTATTATTATAAAGTTAACAAGTTCAACTAAAGGATAACTCGTTAACTTTATAATTGTTTATATAAGTTCATTGGAACGCAATATTATCGCGTCCTTATTTGTTCAAAATTTGGTAGAACGGGAATCGTTCCATATTTAAATTACAACTTATCTTAGCTTTAATATATAGGAATAGATTTCAGTTAAAAAGGAACGCTTCTTTCTTTTGGATACCGCACTTGATCTGATAAATGGATTACTGGAACGGGAACCGTTCTTGCCTATAAATCAATGGTTGGGTATATTTAAATAACTCATCACTTATAAAAATGATTACCAGCTTAGAACGTTAAGAGAACATGAAAAATATTTTTATACAACAGGTCCTCTTTTATCGAAGAAAGAAAGGATATTACTTTAGAGCTCATTATTCCTCTGGCTAACGATGAATCCTCTTAGGAAAATAAAAAGTATCTACTATATAAATAAATATATATGGTAAATAAATTACTAAATCAATTAGATACACTATGCATATTAGACAAACTCATTAGAACGCAGTATTCTCGTGTTCTTATGTGTTATAACTTTATAAGAACGTCAGAACGGGAACCGTTCCATGATAAAAATTAAAACTTCCCTAAACCTTGATATATAGAGTTGGTTTTTACTAAATAAGACACTTTTTTTCCTTTATATACTGCATTTAATTTTTAAAATGGATCAATGGAACGGATAGTGTTCCTGTTTATAAACCAATGTTTTTTCATGCTTAAATAACTTGTCGTTTGTAAAAGAATGTATGTATAGAACGTTTAGAAAACATGATAAGTATTTTTTATAAAGGATAGTTTCTTTTATTGAAGAAAGAAAGGACACTAATTTTAAAGGCAGAATAGTGGAACGGATGTTGTTCCTTTATAATAATGTTGTAAATTTAATAATAAAAAGATATACAAATAGTAAGTGCTTAATTTGGAACGCTTTAATATTACTTTAATTTTAAATCTCTCTACAATTTCTTTCTATCGTAGTGTATTCAAGCTAGGAAAATAATTTCACGATAAAAATTCAACTTTTTAAGTATGCTCCTTTTATTTAAAATATAAAATACTTTCTAGATCAGAAGAAATACAGGGGAATTATATAAGTTAATAGAGCCAAAAGAGTTAGTCGAATTACATAAAATGATTTATCAAAATGTATTTTTAATATAAAATTTAATTTATAATATAAAAGATATAGTAGATTTAGCTACGTTTTTATCCTTTGTATTAGGAAGCTGTCAATAGAATATTGGAACGGGAATAGTTCCAACTTTTCTAAATTTGGACATATAGATAGGATTCCATCGAATTGGAACGCATTTTTCTCTTATGTTTTATTTCATATCTATACAATGGAACGGAAGAATGGGAATCGTTCTTTCTTTTAACAAAGGTTTTTACATATTTGAATATTCATCGATGGTCAAAATAATATTCAGTGCATAACGTTTAAAGAACATAATAAGTGTTTTCATAAAGGCTATATTATTTTAGCAAAAAAGGAGAGGAAACTAATTATGAATGAAGAACAGTGGAACGGGATTAGTGACAAAATACCAAAAGCATATTGGACAAGGGAAGTTGCTGAATCATTAGGGATTAGTGATAGTTATCTAAGAAAATGGTGCTTAGAACTAGAAAAAAACGGATACAAATTTCTAAAGGTCAAGGATGGAAAAAATCGCGATAATCGGGCGTTCACGGAACACGATGTAATTGCATTACGTAAATTTCAATCCCTTTTAAGTCAACCAAATATTACAAAGTCTCAAGTAGCAGAAATAATTGCAAATGACTATGCTCCCATAGATAGAGACACTAAAGAAATATCTTCTTATTTACGAGACAATGATCGTGATAAAGCCCAACAAGAAGTTCACGATCTTATCCTAAAAGATGTAATCCATGAATTGAGACATGAACTTGGCAACGTAGAAAATCGAATAATTGCCAGTCTAGGGGAACGAATAGAGGAACGACTAAGTAAAAAAATAGAGGAACGGATAGATGATTTTCTTGCAAGACACTTACTCTTACAAGAGGAACGGATAGAAGAACGAATAAGAACTATAATGTCTCAGTACTTGGAACGCCAGGAAATAACCATGAAAAACACACTTGGCCAAATACAGACTTTACAACTACAAGATAAGTCTTTAAAAGAGGATAACGAAAAAACGCTTTCTGAAATAAAAAATTCTTATGTAGAACAACAGAAGAAAAATGAAGCTCGTGAAAAAGAGCTTCAAAAGGAATTAAATGAAAGAGAGGAACAATTGAAGGAAGTACTTACAGAACTTAAGACAATTAAAGAGCAAATAGCTATTACAAATGAAAAGAAGGGCTTTATTTCTAGATTGTTCGGTAAGTAAATAGAGAAGCTAGTATTTATTTAAAGAAACTCAGCTGCTAAAAGCTTAGTTTCTTTAGATTATAAATGATTTACACCTTATTTTATCCCACGTTAAAAAATCAAAATTATCTAAGAAAGCTTCAAGTTAATGTCAGAAGCGAAAGAAGCGCCTGTTCCAGGGAAAAAGGTTGGGCCACAAAAGAAACAGCTACCCACTCAGCCAAAAGGGACACAGGATGTGGCGGGTTTCGATAAAATTGTGGTGCCTGAAGAGTTCCTAAAAACACGATCAAACCCCGAAAAAATGCAAAAAGTTATTGAATTTGTGAAGCGTACTGGTTATCTAGATGAACCCTTAACGATTGATAAAGAATCTAAGGTCTTAAAAGACGGCTATCGTCGTTATGTGGTGGCTAAGATTATTAAAATGGACCAAGTTCCGGTTGTCTATGAATATTAAAAATAAGGGTATAGGAGTCTACTAGATGAATAATAAACAAAAAGCGATTGAATACATTCAAAAGGCGTGTGATGAATTGGAAAAGCATCGAGGGTTTCTTGCAAATTCAGGCCTGAATGTATCCTTTTTAAATACGGCTGATAGAAAGTTAGATCAAGCCGTCCATTGTCTCGTTCATTCAATCGAAGAGCCCGAAGATGACAATGAAAAAGAGATTAAAGAAGTGTCCTTTCATGGAGATGAAAAGATTATTGTGTTTAAAAATGGGGATATCAAAACGATTAAATATTTTAATCAAGCAGGGAATGCAGGTAAAAATTAGATTATTTTAAGAAAGATTTAGATGGAAAGGTTAATTGGTGTAGCTACGTCCAAAGATTGCGTTACAAAGACATGACCAAGCCTTGAGAAAGCTTAAAAGGTCATTAATTTTGTGAGGCGTACAGGACACCTAATGGATGAGGAGTTTGTTAAACATTACAAAAGAGCAAGTAGCAACCAATAAAAAAAGAATTCTCACAAAAATTTTCTCCAAATAATAAAACGTTACACTGAAAGTATATAATCTTTTATTCTAAAAGAACACGTTTTCCATAAAAAAAATAGGCTTATTGATTATAAGAACTTTTATTTTGAAATTCTGGTTTACTATTCAATAAATAATATTAATTGTAACTAATTTCCTCAATATGTACCATTTGCATCCAATAAATTGATGTTATCGCCATATTCAATGGCAAGTATTCCTTTGATAAAATAATGGTGCAATCCTTTTTCATAGGTTTTTTCTTCATAGGTAATATCCCTATTATCTAATATTCAAGATTCTTTGTTAGTGTGCACGCATTTTTATAATGCGTGCCTTTTTTTATGATAATTATATATATCTATGAATATTCACAACAAAGACCGCCCAATATGTATCAGTGTATAAGGCGGTCTTAACTGTATTCATGCTATATGATTATGACAAAAATATCGACATTATTCTAAAAAATTTTAATAACCTCTGCTTATTTTCCTTATTATGTTTTATTTTGATGTCTTAATAAAGGATATGGTACTGACTTGTCCACTATGACTCATTTTTAACGTTTTATTTTTAGCGAAATTTGGACATAACTAGAGTAATAACAAGTAAAGGGGTATCTATCATGTTCGGGTTAGGAAAAAGGCGAACTAGACTTGGTAAATGGATTGATAAAAGAAACATTAATCAAGAATGGCTTGTAAGAAAGTCAGGATTAGGTAGAAGTACGATTGGTGATTTAGTAAACAACTCCGAAAGGTTGCCTACACAAAGAACAATGAAAAAGATATTACAAGCATTAAGACGGATCGATCCTAATATTAAGAGCGAAGATTTCTGGGATATTTAAATATGCTTATTACAATTCTTTTTTATTCCTTTAGAGGCTTTGTTTCTCCAAGTATATAAAAACAGGCTTTAGTAATAGCTTAAAAGCCTGTTTTTAATTCGCGGTTAAAATGTTCCTGCTTATCAAATCGCTCATCTTGCTTTTTTATGTATTCAATCAATGAATTAATCTTATCTTCGTAACGCTTCAAAACGTCTGCTTTTACGGGGGCCTCCTACGTAGCTTCCTCCGAATCCCTACCTCGTCCTGGCACCCTTGAGACATGTCACAAACACTTTTAATGGATATTTTTGACAATTAATCAGTGTGTAAACAAAAAAGCGACCTCACTAGCCGCCGTGATACTACTCGTTATCGCCGAATAAATTAAAAGAAAGTTGCTCAGATCTTTTCCTATGGTAATAAGCGTTTTTAACTTGTTTTACTCGCTCTCTATTTTTAACGTAATAATCCCGGTCGCGAACAGAAACGCAAGCTCTGCAGTATGGTCCAAGTTGACCGAATCCATCGCTTTTATAATGATAGTTCTTTGCGTGTTTTAATTCGCGGCATTTACGGCAAGTCTTAGCGACAACTTGGCCATCAGCGTCTGTGAAGTATACGAATCCTCTCGGCTTTGTTCTTTCGTCATATTCCTGTGCCAGTAGTTCTTCTCGTAGACTCATATTCGCTCACCTCCTCGGTCGCCATGGTATTGCTACTGATTCCCTTTTATTATACGAATTAATCCTTCTCAATACCAGTCCGCAAATCCATCGCCTTCTTCGCGTATGACAGTTTCATCTCCTGCAGACGCTTGGATTTATTCGACTTTATCTAAGCCTAGCGATTTTATCTAAATCGGTTTCCTTTCATTCTTCTGAGGTAGCCCATTTTGGTGTGATTACAAACACTTTTCTAGCACTCTATGTTAAGTTAATTTTAATTCCACCAGAAGAAGCTGATGTTCTTGGTTTTCTATCTCTTTGCTGTTTAGCTGAACTTCTGTATTTCTCCATCAATTCATGAATACTTGCTACCTGTATAATACGGATATGGTCTGAAGATACAGCATACCGAACAGGCGTAATCAGAATGACCGAAGGGAAGATAGGTGGTCGACCTTCTGGTTGCCAGTGCAAGTCATTCCACTCATCCGAAAAGAGAAACTCCTCATAGAGGTTGACCTTCGCCTGCATCTTCTGCTCAGAATACTGATTTCTCTGAATTTCAATCCAAAACGGCGATCCTTTAAAGATACAAAAGAGATCGGGTTCAATGCCTCCTTTTCGTCCAGTGGGCTTATCTTCGACAATAACCTGTTTAGGTGCACTATACGTACACATTTGCTTATAGACATCTAAGATGGACAGGAAATGTAATATTTTTTGAGAGTTCTTTTTGATCTTCGCATCTATGGGCAAATAGACCGTCGGAGAATACTGCTGTGTGCGTTCAATGAGCCCTAATCGATATAAACGTACCATCACGCTATTACACGCGTTTATGGGTGATTTCAGTTGTTTAAAGAACAGTTCCACTAATGAGTCTCGATCTACAGCCCGAAATTGATTGATAAACCCAATGATGTCTTTATCACGCTGAGATAGACGAAAACTCATCGCTGTTCCTCCTTCTCTAATAATCCAAAGAGGGGCGGTGATACAACTTCTAGTTTAGATTCAGGGTCTTTCACACGCGTTTTATAAGGTGAAAGCATTTCCTTACAAGCTTCTTCATCTAAGAAAAAGGCTTGAAACTCTTTGACCTCATCAATTTTGATTTTCATGCGGCCTCTGGCTGCTGCATCGATTTCTTCTGCCCCTAGTACCCCGGCTACTTTTGCATTTGTGGCATCGGCCTGCCTTCCAGAGATTCGTACCCGTAAGTTAGCCTTTAACGCTGAATTTAATAAATCCGCATCCGGGCGCTGCATGGCAATAATCGTATGAACGCCTAACGCACGGCCTTGACTCGCAAACTGTTGGATCATCTCTACGAGATCTGTTTCTCGCTTGATTATGCTCATTTCGTCTACAACCACGACAATCCGAGGCAGCTTAAAAGGAAGCCTGCTGATATGAGTCACACCATGCTCTAACAGTAAATCGCCCCGTCGATACATTTCAGTTCGTAACAAGGCAAAAGGTCTTCTCATATCTTTCGCTTCAAAACAAAGCGCGTCTACATGATCGATTCCATGAAATAACCCTAAGTCTGCCCGTTTGAGATCTACTAAGACTAAGCGTAAGTCTTCAGGAGAGGCATATTTCACCCACGTTGTTAGAATGACACGCATGAGACTGCTTTTTCCAGCGCCGATTTCGCCAGAAATCAGTAACGTTTCTAAATCCGCAAAGTCCCACGAAACGGGGCTTCCATAGATATCTTGACCAATGCATACTGGGAGCTCCATTTTCTCAATATGAGGATGAATGACCTCATACCTATAATTGAGCATTTTAGGTAGGCTTTTGTGATGAACGGTGATGCTAAAATTCTTTAGGCTGCCATTTATCTCGATGTTGCTGCCTAATACTTGTCGTAATGCCCATCTTTTTTTATTTAAAAGTTCAGGATCAATGCCATTTAGTAAGGAAAAGGCGTACCGAGTGTACGTATGATGGTTATCAATTTGATGAATTTTTGGAAACAGATAGGAGGTACGGTCTCCTCGTCTAATCACTCGGTAAATCTCTGCCGTACGAAACGCTTTAATAAGCTTTCCACGCAATTTTAGTTTCTCAAACATCTAAAACCCTCCTCAAAACATAAATGTCGCAAAGAAGTAAGATAAGCCCCCATAAAAGGCGACAGGCAAGATAAACCGCATCACTTTTTTAAACTGATCGGCAAGGTCTATTACACCCCATCGATTTAATATCTGTTCAATGAAGGCAATTCCTAAAACAATTCCTCCTACGGTAAGAATAGTGGGGTCTAGCAGAGCAACTGGACTAAAAGGAACAAACGAATAAGCGTTAAAAGGACGAGGTTTTGTTGAGGGTTTAAAGGATGGTTTATGGAAGAAGTTTCGAAAAGTAATATAATGAGATTTTCTCATGTTGATACCAACTTTCATTCGTTTAATTTTTTGCCTTTGGTTTATGCATTATTTCAGCTCAACGCATCCGGTCGCCCCCTTCGCCTCTTCGGCTCAGCTCCCTTACAGATTTGATGAAGGGCTTCACGAAGCGTATACAGCTTGTATTAACGCGGTATCGATACTGAACTAGCTACTGATTACGTAATGAAGTCGTAATTATTTAGATACTATGTAGCTACTGCAGTAAGTTTGCCTGTCCACTCGAAAAATAACAAAGAACCCTTACTGCAGTAGGTGAGGAGTAGGTATTGATGTAAGCTAAGCTCGATTTTTATATGCTGGGGGTTGTCCTAGTGGCTTATATTTTTCATAAAATGGACGAGAGATCGAAAGATGTCCCAACGTCTAAAGTAGAACGTAAGGAGAATCAGCGAGAGGTTGGTAAATCAGATGCCTCAAGTTTTAAAAAGAGTGAAAACAAGATTGAATTAAAAAAAGAGAAGGGAAATCCTTCTCTTTTTCAACTGAATTCTTCAGGTAATGCGTTAATACATTAATTAAGACTTTGAATAAGCTTCCACTTGTTAACTCATCTTAACAATGTAACTAAATTTGAAGGGAGATCTAAAAATGAGTCAGAAACGCGATAAAGGCAATAGTCAGAAGGGCAAACCAAATAGCAATACAGTAGATCCAGTAATCGCAGCAGAAGACGTGGAAAAAGCAATTTTTCCAACCAATAAGCCTCCTGGCAACGCAAAACCTTGAAAGAGAATTAGAGCTGGATTGTTAGCTGCCTGCTTGGCAGCTTTTTCATTAAGAAAAGACCTTGATTATATTACCACTCATCTTCTGAAAAAGTGTTGATTATGGTATGTTCAGTTTCATCTACTTCTGATTTTTTTATCAACTGAATTTGATTTCTGTCAGGAAATGACTCTAATTTTAAATAGTAGGTCTCTTCACTACTATACACTCTGCCATGCACATGTTCTGTTAGTTGCCCACTATAAATATAAGAGCTATCTTTCCAACGATAAATATCTACAATAAAACTTGCATCACTAGTTCTTTTGGAATCTTTTTCATCAGCGTCACCTGGGTTTAATTCTGATGGAACAGTAACATTAGATTGATCTATATCCCCTTTCCACTCTAACTTCAATTTTCTATCAGTGTCATTTATTAGTTTTAAATAATGTTGCGGACGTGGTACATCGTTTTTACTTTCTTCAGATGTTAACATTTGATCACCCCTGTTAAAGCTTTATAGTTATATACTTTCCATTAAGAAAAAAATTACTTTACTTTTTGGTGCTTATAAAATTTTATTAGTGGGAAAAGAAAATTGGAATATTATCCATAAGGAATATCTATAACAGGAAAATCATTTTGTCTTATACTACCTCTTATATTTTTTTACTCAAATCAAACAATATATTTGGGAGGTTTTTTTTATGCGAGAATCTGGTGTCAATGAACCATTAGATAGTAAAAAACATTATTTAGGAAGGTTCGACAATGATTATGCAAAGCATTTACACTTAAATAATCCAACCTCTACTAACATGCACGAGTTAGAACGTTTAAACGAAATAACTAATACGAAAAACATATTAAGTAATATACAAGAAAATATAGACAATGATCGTGAATAACAGAGGTGTATATGATGTCAGATGTAAGAAGTGACCTAACAGAGTATATGTATGACCCTTTCACTATACAAGGACTTGAACTTAGTATACCTAAAGAAGACGAAAGCACTGAGCGACTTATAAGTCGTGCAGGGTTAAGTGCCTCTAGTTTCAAAATAAATATGAGTAGAGAAAATTTTGACCAGTATATTTATTGATAAGAAGCTTCCACGGCTTCTTACCTCATAAAAAGAACCTTCTGTTTAATATAGCAGAAGGTTCTCTCTAATTATTTTTTCTACATATACTATCCATATACCAATCATAGAAGGGCCTTAAAGAAATGCAGAGACAAACACTAATTTTTAATGTAGATGATACGCTTGTTCACTGTAATAAATTAGAGATACAATAAAAAACTTTGTTGCCCAATTACAGGAATGGTTCCGTACACTTAAATTTCAAGAACTAAGCAAAACGAACATTAATTAGTTCACTTAACCTCATTTTGTTCTTTAATTCAAATACTTCATCGATAAAAACAAACAAATTCCCCAGGGAATCAACAAATTGTATGAATCCTGTTTCGGTTATACGTTGCCCGTTCTTATAATATGTAAGGTATACTTGTTGATTTGTATGTAAGGCTTCAATCAAGGTGAAATTGATTTGTTCCATTTCCTCTTCTGTTAAAAGAGGTTGAGGTACTTCTAGTTGCTTGTTTATGACTTCCTGTAATCCTATGTATTGCTCTGGCATGCTTGCGAAAGCTCTCCATTTTTTCATCCTTCTATCGTGATGCATGATATTTCCTCCTTTAAGCTCTATGGCCTCCTATAAGGCCGTTTCGATAACGAGCTGTTGAATGATCCAGATAGCTTGAAGCCCGTAGCACACTATTTTTTCCATAACGCAGCCGAATGTCATCAATCGTTTTCGCAAGAGCATAGGCTCTTTCACGTTGATCGATATCCTCAAATAAGCTCATTTGCTCCTCTTCTTGAATGCTTGTGTTTGATAAGGAAATCCCAATGGAGCGAATCGGCATTCCGTTATCGTAGGTATGTAAGACGGTTAAGCAATAAGGAAAAATATCTTGGCTTAAGTTCGAAGCTCTCCCCATTTTCTTTTGTCTTGAGAAGCCTCCACCTGTTTGTTTGCTGTAGCCAATAGATAAATGAACCGTTTGAGCCACCACTTGATGCATCCGTAATCGGAAACATACATCATCTAAGAGTTCCAATAGTAATATCTCCACTTCTTTTCGGCTCGTATAATCTCGAAATAGAATCTGACTTTTCCCAAAGGAACGAGAACTAGGTATGTACACATCGGAAATGCGACTAAAATCAATCCCATTGGCATGTTGGTGCAAATCTTCTCCCATGATGCCAAATTCTTTTTGTAACATCTCCTTCGAAGAAAGAGCCAGTTCTTTTATGGTATAGATGCCTAAACGGTGTAAGCGTCTTTCCGTAGCTGACGAGATCCCCCAGAAATCCTTCATTGGATGAATCGACCATAACTTAAAGGGAATATCCTCATATCGCCAATAAGCAACCCCTGTTGAGCTATGCTTCGCTTCATGATCTAAGCTGACTTTAGCCAGTAAGAGATTAGGACCGATTCCTGCGGTAGCTGTGAGTCTTGTTTTGCGATAGATCTCATTACGTATTCGATGAGCTAGCTCCTCTGGTGTTCGAGCAAATAAATGCAAAGAAGCTGTAGCATCAATAAACAACTCATCAATGCTATACGCATGGAAATCTTCAGGAGCCACATACTGTAACACCAAACTAGAAATATAGTTCGATGCTTTGATGTATCTCTCCATTGATGGATTCACCACATGGATATCTTTCCTTTTAGGAATGTCGAAAAGACGGCTGCCGGTTTTGATTCCTTCTTTCTTTAATAAAGGTGTGGCAGCTAACACAACAGATCCCGACCGTTTGATATCTCCTACAACCGCAAGCTTTGTTTTCAACGGATCTAGCCCCCGTATGACAGAGGAAACCGAAGCAAAAAAGCTCTTCATGTCTATGCAAATAATGACTCTGTTTGGTAGATGCCCATCATCCATTGAAAGTACTCCTCAATAAAGAACGTTTGTTCTTCATTATATACGAACAAACGTTCTTTATTCAATGGAATCTTTTCCCGATTATTGGTACAATAAGAAGAACAAATACTCTACATGAATAAGGGTGAAGGGGAATCTATGATTAAAGCTTTCAGCGCATTTTTACTGACTACTATTATTTCTTTTGTTGTAATGGTTGGTGCCTTACTAATTTGGGTTACTATACAAGCAAATCACATAACTGACGATCCATCAGTTGCAGACGGTTTAGGGTTTGCGGTTGCTTATGGGGGAATAGCTGCTGTTCCTATTTCACTTGCAATAGGAGTCTTTGGTGGCATTATTGGTTATTTGAGAAATTAAATCTAAAAATCCTATTTATTATTCAGGAATAAGTTACAAAGTGTGTAAAAATAGGTTTTTATATTAAGAGACGTTACGAAAAGGAAAAAATAAAGGAGGGGGATAAATTCAAATGAATTTTGAACAACAGTTAAATACTATCTATCAACAAATTGGACAAAAAGTAAATGATATAATTCCAGTTGATTGGGAAGAGTTCTATTTTAATGGTGAAGTTGAGAATGGAGAAGGAGGGGTTTTCTTCTTTTTTAAAGAAAAAGGTAAAGCAAACGAATATATATATTCCCATGACATACCGGATTTATACAATTTTGTAGAAGAAAGAGAATATGATCAAGAAATTCACGAATTATTTAAACTTATTAATGACCTGCAAGAAGTGTTTATTAAAAATAATCAAGAAAAATGGTTTTCAATAAATATGATTGTAAATGCTCAAGGACAGTTAAAAATTGATTTTTGCTATAACAATTGGAATTCATCTGATTTTGGACCTTCTAGTCGTATTGATTATTTTGAACATAAATACTTAAATAAGAAACCAACGAATAATGAAGAGAAAAAATTAATGGAACAGATGAAGAATTTCGAAAAGACAACTTCCTATTTTGACCCCTTCTTTCTTTAATAAGGGTGTGTCGGCTCGCAAAACAGATTCTGACTGTTTGATATCTCCTACCACAGTAAGCCTTGTCTTCAACGAATTTAATCCCCGTATGACAGGTGAAATCGAAACGAAAAAGCTTTTCATGTCTATACAAGTAACGACTCTGTTTGGTAGCTGCCTATCATCCATTGAAAGTTCTCCTCAATAAAAACTCTAAAGTTTTTCTGGTTATTGCTATTTGTGACTCTTAAATAAAGATTGGTTGAAATGGAGTTAATTCTTTTAAGTAAGTTTGTAGTTTTTATCACTGTTATTAAAGAAAAGTCCCTGTGAAGAGAAATAAATCACAGGTTATAAATGTTATTATTAGTTGAAATTAGGTTTCTATGGGGAGGTTTTAGCAGACTTATGAGAGATATTATGAACATAACTATTAATAGCAGGGTAGCAATATGTTTAGCATATGCTGAACAGACATTAAATTATTTTGAGAATGAATTCAAAGGTGGAAATTATAATCAAGCCTTTGAACAATTTAGAAGTATCATAAATATGGGTTACGATTGGATATCAGGAAGTGTGATAGATTGGGAAGAACTGTACACTTTATGTAATGATGAGGAGAGGGATTATGGTTGTTTTAATTTTGTAGCCATGTTCGAATGCTCAGATAAATACGAAACACCGATCAGCGTGCTAATATGGACTATTTATTATTTCATTTATCAGTGTGCTCATCATTCTAACGAGATATATTTTCCCCAAGACTTATGGGATGGACATTTACCACAAGAGGAAGAAAAAAATATAATTGAAGCTTTACATATTGAAGTTAATGAATACCTTTCTACAGAGACTTGTGAAAAACTTAAATTAATGGAGGAAAAGTATAGAAGCTGTTGACTGGAATAAAGCTTAATTAAGAGCAATTAGCAAGCCCTTATTTAGTGAGAACCAAAAAACTATAATAATATATATTTTCTTAATGACCAAAGGAGAAACAACTAAATGAGTTACATTAGAATCTATACATTAAGAGACGGTACGAAAAGGAAAATAAAAATTGATGAGGGAATGACCCTACAAGATGAATTACAAAAGTTAGGTATTTCAGAATCAGACATATTCCAAATGCAATTAGTAATTCAGGATGAGGAAATGTAATTCTAGTGGTGTAATTTTGCTAAAAAAATCAGCCAAATATATTATTTGGCTGATTTTTTATTTTAAGACAGAAAATAATTTCAAAAATTAGTATAGTTATTCCAGACTAAACAATAGCAAACAGAAGGTACTCAGTTTATAAGTTTAGGAGCTTAGAGATATTCCCACCTAACACTCTGTCTGCAACTTCTTGACTGGATGTATGACGTTTAACAGCCTGTAGATTTAAATATGGATCTCCGTATGGAAAATCTGAACTAAATAACGTTCTCTGGGGTATTTCCTTTATAGCCAAGGACAATGCATAGGTTGTATAAAATGCAGATATATCTAAGTAAGCATTTTTAATTTCTTTAATCATCTCTATCGTTTGCAACCAATAAATCCCGCCCATATGCCCGTATATAACCGGTACATTTTCATATTTTTGTGTCAGAAGAAATAATTCCTGAATATCCTTTAAATTTAAAGGATGAAAGGTATGTACCCAGATAGGTAAAGACTTATAGTCACTTGCTGCTTTAAATATAGGTTCTAACAGATTAATTTGACCTGTACCAAGAGTAAATTCTCCAAGACCTTTCATATTTTGTTCTTTAACGAGTTTCTCTACCCATTCATTTAGGATGGGATCATCGGGAGAAGAAAGGGGAACCGAACCAAACCCAACAAATCGATCCGGGTGTTGCTTAATAGCAACATTTAACTCTTCAAGGGCATTTAGGCGTGCTTCTAGGGGATTCACCTCATTATTGAGAATTTGATTTAATTTGTTCATTTCCGTTGTGAATTCTTTATAATTGTTGCTTTTTTCTGGATGGACAAGGGTAGAAAACAATACTGTTTTATCTATCCCACTCGTATCCATTATTTCAATATGCTTCTCTATAGGTAAAACTACGTGTGCATGGCTATCAATAATCATTTTGTTTCTCCTTTTCATTTAGAAAAATTCTTTTCTGTTCTTTCGGAAAACACTTCATTGGCTACTGTTAAAATAGTATTTAAGGCTACAGGGAATCCTGCATAAATGACCATCTGTAACATTGCTTCTAAAATTTCTTCCTCTGTCCAACCAACGTTCAAAGCCCCGTTAATATAAAATTTTAACTGTTCCGTATTGCCTAATGCAGTTAGACCAGCCACTGTAGCAAGAAGACGTGACTTTAAGTCTAACCCTGGTCTAGAGAAAATTTGCCCGTAATTAAACTCTACAGCTAAAGTTCCTAAATCAGGAAGAACTGAATGTTCAAAGCCAGCTATTATATCCTTGTAGTTCTCTGGATCAATCTTAGCTAATATATCTAATCCTCGTTGAAAGCTATCTGTATAGGTTCCCATTAAATATTACTTCCTTTCTTATTCGTTAAATTTCCTATCGTTTTTTTAGGAATTTTTATTGGGATTAAAGAACAAAAACTGATTGTTATCATCAGTATTGCTATTGCACATACTCCGTGCCACTGCCATTTACTCCATGCAAGTAAACCCATATAAGATCCTAGGGAACCCCCTAAAAATGTGGAGACCATGTATAACCCATTTAATCGACTTCTTTTTTCTTGTCCTAATTGGAAAATAGTAAACTGACAGGCAACTTGGTTAGCTTGAGTTCCTATCGTTATTAGGAGGGCTCCTAAAATTAATCCGGGTAACCAGTATCCTCCCCGCACAAGACCTATAAAAGCAATTAAGGAAATAGATATACACAAAAGGCTTGCAAACTTTGCTCCTTTTGTATCAATTAGACGCCCGATAATAGGCGTAGCAAAAGCTCCAGCTATTCCTACTAAACCTATTATCCCTGCCATGTCACTTCCATACGAATAGGGGTGTGTATGTAATAAAAAGACAAGGGCGGTCCAAAATGCACTAAAGGAAGCAAACATCATTCCCTGGCTCAAACATGCTTTTTGTAGAGTTCTTTCTTTTATAAATAACGGACCTAACGACATGAGTAAGTGTTTATAATTGGTTACATTCGTTCCTTTACTTCTTGGAAAGTAGGCGTAAACTAAAAAAATCATAAAAAGTGTAGTCACAGCAGATGCCCAATACACCATTCGCCATCCGAAATGAACATCAATAAAACCACTAACAAGTCGAGCGCCTAAAATGCCACAAACTAACCCAATAGCTACATTCCCTAAAACTTTTCCTCTATTATTATCTGAAGCTATATTAGCAGCCAAAGGAACAATAATTTGAGGAACAACGGTTACAATCCCTAATGCTAAACTTGTAACCATCATCCATGTTCTGTTAGTGGATAAAGCATTTAAAGTCAGAATGATACATATAAGAAATAATAAAATCAAAATCAATTTTTTTCGTTCGAAGATGTCTCCTAATGGTACTAACAAGAGATTTCCTAGTGCATATCCAATTTGGGCTAAGGTAGCTATAATGCCTATACTGGCCGCAGAGACATGAAAAGTGGAAGACATGCTAACTAAAAGAGTTTGATTTAAATAGACATTTGCTACTGTAAATCCACAAACTGTAGCCATTAGAAGAACTAAACCTTTGGGTATATCAGATGTCTTTTCGCTATCTTTTACTATCATCTGTTTCACCTCCCTTACCTAGATAATAAAATAAGGATTATAATGGTAATAGGAGTCTAGTTATACTAGTATTAAAAGTACTATCTATAAGAAGGAGTCACATCATGTTAAGCGATAAAGAAAGAAGACGAGAATTAGGGGATTTTCTTAAAATAAGAAGAGAACGCTTGTCTCCAAAAGATTTTAATTTACCTATTGGACCGAGGAGACGAGCCAAAGGACTACGTAGAGAAGAGGTTTCGCAGCTAGCAGGCATCGGAATAACCTGGTATACGTGGCTAGAACAAGGGCGAGATATACAAGTATCTTCTGAGGTATTAGAAGCAATATCACGTATTTTCAAATTAAATAAAGAGGAGATGGAGCACTTATTTTTATTAGGTAATCACCCACTTCCATCTACAACCGTACAGAATGAAAGGAAAAATATAGATCGTGTTGTAAAAAATCTTTTAAGCCAATTAGGTCATTGCCCTGCCTATGTAACAGATGAAAAACTTAATATTGTAGACTGGAATAAGGCTGCTGTGATGGTTTTTGGGGACTTTAATGAGATGGATGAGCGAAATCGGAATGCGGTGTGGCGCTGCTTTACCTCCAAAGAATATCAAAATCTTTTTCAAAATTGGGAAGATCATGCTCAACGACTGATTGCTCAATTTCGTCTAGCTTATACACGTTTCGTTGGGGATGAGTGGTTTAAAACCATTATCAGTGAGCTTAGCGAGGAAAGTCCTCATTTTTACGAGTGGTGGTCTAATCATGAAGTTTTAGGTACGCCTTGTGGAAAGAAAACAATTATTCATCCTGTGGTAGGAGAAATGATTATGGATCATATTACGCTCCAAGTATATGATGCACCTGAATTAAAAGTAACCGTTTATCAACCTCGTCAAGAAAACGAAACAGAAGAAAAGATGGAGCGCTTATTAAGATAATATGACTGGAACGATACATATCATTAATGTTAATTACTCGAAGCCTATATAATCTTGTTAAGTATGTAGGCTTCTTTGCACTTTTTAGTCTAACTTATTACGAATTAAGCCTTGTTTCTCACTATAAAAATAATCTTTTTTCTTATTCTCTGCTACAACAAAATAAGGGGAATTTATAGCCAATGAAATATAAAAATAAAAAGAATATATTAAAAGTGTTAGCTATTATCTTACTTGCCATAGATTTATTCTTTTATCTTTTAGTATTAAATAATCTATACGTTTTCTCCTCAAGTGTTTCGATATATTTTTTGATATTTGTATTACACTTTATCTATTTATACATAGTCCTTATAGCTATTAGCAAAACAAAAGAGTCTAAAGTTTTTTGGGGAGTAATTGGGCCATTCTTTATTGCACCCATAGCAACCGTTGGGTGGCTCCTATTCTTTTATAATAATAAAGTTGACTATTATTATCTAAGTTCGCCTAATACTACACAAAAACTTGTTATTGGCTATTCTAATTGGAGTCTGGGCGAAACTAACCATTATTATGACTTTTATAAACAAACCGGATTCCCCTTGGTAAAAAAGCGACTAAATCAAGAATCTCTTCATGTTATGACACGAGGTACAGATACGAGCGATTTAAATGTTTTAGGAGCCTATGATGCACAATGGGAAAATGAACAAACAGTAACTTTTATATCTCCATATCTAGATAAGGAAGTAACCTTAAATTTAAAATAAGTAACTATCTCTCTCCTCAAACGCTGTTTTTTAAGTGAATAATCATTTAAAAGTGGGTTGGGAAAAAGCCTGTATCTAAGGAGATACAGGCTTTTTCTTTTCGATTTTGGTTACCATGAGTTTGATTCTAGAACTAATTAAAACCTTTTCTATAAAAAATGAATTGTGTTTATTTTAGGGTTAATCCCATATAAAAAAACATATTATTACAGTTAACTTAAAATAGATTTGATATTTTTAATAGCATTATAATGCATTCCTTCGTGATATAGACAAAAACTCAGAAACTCATCTATATACGTTAGCTTTAGACCCGTAGAGGTTATGTATGGCTGTAAGCTCTTTTCGCCTAATCTTTTTGGTAGTACAAGATTCAAACGCTGATTTTGTAGTGTTAATAAGTTTAACAGTTCAATTAAACTTGGTCGTTCTATGGACCATTCTGATGGCTTGGTATCGGGTGCAAATATACTGTTATAATGTTCCGGTATATTTATTTCTTCTCCAGCAAAGGAAAAAGCAAATTTTTCTTGTACAACATATATATGGCCTAGATTCCACTTTATATTATTATTTAGCCCGGCTGGGATAATCTCTGTAAAAGTATCATCCATATGGGAAACTAGTTTAATTGTATTTTCTCGCGCAAAATTTAGTTGATTGAAAATATAATGTTCCATTATTAATTTTCTTCCTCCTTTACAACCAAAAAGTTGGATAAGCTCTATCACTTCGTAAATTATTTACGACTAAGGCTACAAGTACAATAAGTAAAGATCCAATTAGAACGGGCGTAATAATATAACTCCACGATACCCCACCTAAGATAACAACAATTGGATCGGCTCCTGCGGGAGGATGCGTCGTCTTAGTAAGCATCATCAACGCAATTGCTAAACCAACAGCTAATCCTAAAGTCCAAGCATTATTCCCAAATGCATGATATATTACTAAACCCACAAGAGTAGCAACTAAATGTCCTCCGATAATATTTCGTGGTTGAGACAAAGGTGCGTTCCATACACCAAATGCTAATACACAGCTTGCTCCAAATGGCGCCATCAACCAGGGCGTTGGAGTCATGTCTGTCAATAATCCTAGAGCTAGAATGCTAATAAGTCCTCCAATTAATCCTGTGGAAGCATCCTTAAGATTAATCTTTAATGGACTTTTTGTATTAGTAACCATTTTTGAAAAGAAACTCCTTTTAGGTATGGCTGTACCTTCTGTTTTTGGATGAACTGAACCTGTGACACTCATATGTTTCACTCCTTTTTATTTTTCATTTATTTTACATCTCTTAAAACTAACCTGTCAATTTTAATTTTATAGGTTAGTTCGTGACCACAATAAAAAAGACTTGAATTCAATTTAAGAATTCAAGTCTTTTTATTGTTTTTATGCTGAAAGCGAGCTACTTTTTTTCGATTCCCACATATTTTCATTGAACACCATTTACGTCTACCTGTTAAATCAATAAATAATAGCACACAATCAGGGTTACTGCATCTTTTTATCTTTTGTAGCTTACCATCAGTAATCAAACGCAAAGCATCTAATGATAAGAGCGATAAAATTTTATTTAGTTTGCTACCTTTAGGAACTTCTCTTAGTTCACCCGACTCAAATTGATATACATAAGGTGCATTCTCAATATTTTTTTCTAAGTTTAAGATCCAATTGTTATTAACGGAATTCCCATCTGCTATTCTTTCGAAATTTTCTCTTAGTGTAAAACGAAACTCATGAATATGAGGTAATATTTCAGTTGCTTCATCCTCGGATATATTTAAAATATCTCTATCAAGAGAAGGATTTTGTTCATACATTGTATGAAGCCAGTCTAAAAGATCTTGTTCATGAACCAGTAATTCATGGCGACGACCATGACTTATAACTTCTGTATTTACCAAATCAAGAGAAAGAAAGCCAGAAATTAAAGGGAATGTTCTTTTACTACACATTACGTTCTTCCTTCCTAATTATATAAGGATTTGCTTATTCAACTAAAGCACCCGTTTGAACAACAAAAAAGGACATTAATACATTTGTTTTCAAGGGACCCTGTTTCCTATAAAGTGCATCCTTACAATTTAATTAACAAACAAATTGATAGTATCTTCCTGTATTGTATACTGCCCCATTATTTCTCCAACACCAGTGATTAAAAGTGAATCACCAGTTTCCAATGGTTTATCCTTTAATACGATAAGTAATTTATTTATATTTTTCAATCCATCCGCACAATAGGTAAGGGATGGTTGTTGGACAAGGTATTCTTGGTTATTTATCCTTACTTTTATATAATTTTTATGTAATAACCTACCCTCAAAAGGGACGATATTCATCGGATCAAAAAATAAAGCAATAATTTCTCCTTCAATAAAAAGATGGGTTCCTATCTGTTCTTCGAATTCATCAAGTTCTTTCTTCCTTGATTCAACAGTAAAATTTACTGCTGCTTCTGTTTCAAGGCTGATTTGAACATCTTCAATTGCCTGTTTTCGAGGGGCAATATTAAGAAGTTTAATCAAATCAAATAGTGTTGCATTAGTACCAAAAAAACTTTCCTTCCAATCAGGTGACAATTCATCCAGCAACAAACACATAAATAAGCCTGAACTATAACAGCTCCTCCTTATATTGGAAGTGGATTCAACTACGTCTATTAGATTTTTTCCATATCTTTTTAAAACCAAATCATTAGCGAGCAGAGATTTTTCTGAAAAAGCCTTTATTTCAACGTACCAGGCAGGCCCTTCAACGGATTCAATTAAATTTTCATATGTTAGATGCTCTTTTATTCCTTCTGCCCTTTTTTCCCTTAGGCTGATAAACTCATTTAAATACTGTTTCTTTTTACTGATATCAGTTTCCAACAATGCATTATAAAGATTTTTTCTTTCCCGATTTCGAATTTCTACATTCTCTTTTGTTAAGGGATATGTTATTCCCAGAATTTCATCAGGGAAGCGTTTTTCCCCTTTTATATACTGATTTCCGTGGAATAATTCGTGGACCAATATTGAAATAAGTCCTTCATAGTCATCGTACAATTCCATATCAGCAATAGCCGTAGGATAGCCATCAAATAGAATGATCGTATTTCCCACAAACTGTTCTTCCCATTTTAAAATTTTATATAATTTAGGAGGAATGTTATTATACCTAGGATGATTGAACAAGAATACACTGTTTTTGTCGTACAATGCATAAGCAACAAGTTCAAAATTTGGCCAATACCTTTCTAAGTTCGTATTAGTTAAGTCTTTGGCAATTCGACTCAGAAAAATGACTCATTCTTTTTCATCCCCTATATTAGAATTTCCTTGAGTATTAATTCCCGGAGAAGAGAATATTCTTTTTTGAAAAAAAGGGTTTGTTCAACTTTACTGTCCCGTTAGTTGAGCAAGATTACTGTTATTATCCTAATTTTAACATAAAGTTTCTAACATTTGGTTTGCTGTTGGCGGGCTTATATCAAATTTTTGCACACCAAAGAAGCCATTTTATACACATTTTGTTTTTTCTTTTTTTTATATTAACAAAAACGTTCGTAAAAGCGTGTTTATTAAAGAGAACGTTCGTAATTTTAAAAAAACTTAAACGAACGATAAAAATGATAGATTTCTTATATAAAATAAAAGTCCGTAAAAGTATACTTTTACGAATACCTAATTCGATTCTGTTTTAAAACATTAAAGGTATAAAGTTAAAAGTTCTCTTCGAATTGTTGAAATTCTTTTAATGTCACTAAAGCAAAAAGTTAATTAAACCTTTTTATGAGGAAAAACAACAAACATATGTATTTCTGAGACAATTAACATTAGTTTTACATATAACTAATCATTAGATATAAACTTTAGTACGTGTATTTTACAAATGAAAAATACACAGTTTTGCGATAGGGAGTACTCTAGAAACTTTTGTTTTCATGCTACCTCAAGTTAAGATTACAGCATGTTAGACTATGTAAAATCAAATGACAGAACGTCTATTTAGTTAATAAAATAAACCTTTATGTACATATAAAAAGTATGCTACCTTTATAGACGATATGGAGGATACAGGTGCAACTTGGTTAGATGATCCAGTTGTTGTAGGTAGACACCCAATTCACATGATATTTGAGAGAGTTTATTTATGTATTGGAGCAAAAAAAGATATTGAGCATTCCTATAGCTGTGTATGATTCAAGCTTTTATGTACCTACTTCTACGACCTAAGGCGTAGCTAAAATTGCTTCTTCGGCGGCTGTTTAAGCATTTAAGGTTTCTCTATACTTAAATACATTAAAAAATAGTTGGAGTGAAAAGTATGACGGAAACAATATTGAGGCTTGTAGAAGATTGGGGTATCTGGGGTGTGCTTCTTTCTCTATTTATTGAAGGGAGTGCATTTCCCTTTATTGGAACATTTTTCATTGTAACAGTAGGTTTTATTTTAGATTTGTCCTGGTTTGAGATTGGTGGGATCTCAATATTAGGAAGCTTTCTATATGCTGTAGGTAGTTATATTCCTTATTTTATTGGATACAAACTAGGAAATTCCTTGGAGAACAGGTTAAGTCCTTCGAAAAGAGCAGGGCTGGAAAAAGCCAAAGCTAATTTTAGCAAATATGGTATTTGGAGTATAGTAATTTCAAGTCCCCTTCATTTAGGGAATGTTATTCCTTTCTTAGCTGGCGTGTCGAATATGAATCTTCGCTTGTATACATTACTAACCATGATTGGAATTGCTCCGACAACCTTTCTGTTTTTGAGTATCGGTCACTTCTATAATGGTGACACTGAGACTGCAATTAAAACAATTAAAGACTATCAATCGCTGCTTTTTACTGGCTTTGTGATAATTACTGTTGGATATATAGGTTGGAGAACACGTGGTCACCGTCAAAAAAAGAAAGATGCTAAAGAAGAGATGATAGGTTAAAGGTACGAAAAATCCTCGGTTATACTTACATAAATAAAAGACACTGGCTCTTAATCAGTGTCTTTTGCTCATAATTTTATTTAATCCTCAATAATTTTTATAGAAATGTCATTTAAGTAAATCATTAGACGCTTTTCAGTTCCCTTGGACCTGTTACTTTGTTTTTGTATTTCTTTTCATATTTATTAAACATGGATATATTCGCCAATACTCCTACAGCAAACATAAGTAATGTAAGAGAAGAACCACCATAACTGACAAAAGGTAACGTTACACCTGTAATAGGAAGAATTCCCGTTACTGCTCCAAGGTTAACAAATGCTTGAATGCCAATCATGACCGAAATACCTATAGCTAGTAGTGCTCCAAAAGGATCGTTGCATCTTCTTGCTATTTTTAAGCCTTGCAAAATAATAAAAAACAGTAATCCTAATACAAGAAGTACTCCCCAAAAACCTAATTCCTCGGCAATAACGGCCATAATAAAATCTGTGTGAGATTCAGGTAGGTAACCAGCTTTTTGGACACCTTGTCCTAACCCTTCACCTGTTAATCCCCCAGTTCCTATAGCCAAGTAAGAATTAACCAATTGGTATCCATCTCCTTGCTGATTTGCAAAAGGATGGAGAAAACCAGTGAAACGAGCTAGACGAACAGGGGAAAACACAGTATCTATATGTCCCGTTACCAATAAAACGACTAACATAATAATGATTCCTATTAATCCTAGTAAGGCAATCTTCAGCATTGATTTTCTAGAGATACCTGAACATAAGACAATAGCTGCAACTGTGCCTAAAATAAGTAGAATCCCACCGTAATCGGGTTGTAAAGCAATTAAGAAACAAATAAAAAATACGATAAGGATAGGTGGAATAATAGCGCGCTTTAAATCGTTGATGTACTCTTGTTTATTCGCAAAAACAGCCGATAGATATACAATGATCGTTAGTTTCGTAAATTCAAGTGGTTGTATTCTGATCGGACCTAGTATAAGCCAACTCTGTGCATTCCCGGCGGTATGTCCAAAAATAAGGACCAAAGCAAGAAGCGTAATTACTGTTACTAATAAGATTTTTAACACTTTTTTTTCTCGATAAATTTTATAGGGAATAAAAGCAGAAACACAGAAAAAGAAGAAGCCTGCTATAAGAGCAAGTTTTTGCTTTTGATAAAAATAATCCCCTTCAACACCGTAACGACTAACAGCCGTTACCATACTAGCACTGTAAACCATAACTAAACCAATGAGACTTAGAACAATTAGGGCTACAATAAGTTTGTAATCATAACATTTTACTATTTTCTTAAACATAAAAACTCCTCGTTCCTTGCAAGTGTAAGAATCTTATTTTTATCATAAAAAAAAGACTCTTAGTAAATTATATAGAGTAAAAAGAACACTCAATAGTATAATAACAGTTCCTCTCGCTTTGTTCTTTCCTACGATATAATCATTTACACCATGCAAGATAAAAGATACTGAAACAATCAGAACAGCTATATTGTACCAGTAATCGCTATCAAACAGCCAAGCTATACTCATACAAATAAGCAATACAATCAACGTTGCATTTCGAATTCGATTTTCAGTGAAAATTTGTGCGTATTTCATAAAGATCTCCTACTACCATTTCTTTTCTTATATAGTTACGTTTTATTATTTACTTTCTGTCCCAACTTATTGGCTTATATTCTTCTTGGACTATACCTGTTTTCAAGATTAATAATCCTCTTTCTTCCAAAAAATTAGGGCATATAGAATACTTTTATATATAATAAGTTGTTTTGTATGTTTTAATTATAGACATTAGGATAAAGAAAACAATAAAAAATGAATCCTTTTTTTATCCTATACGTTATTATAAAGCTAAATTGACTTTAGTACTTTTTGTACCTGATTAACATATGAAGAGAGACTCATTTTATTATCCCCTCGCTTAAAGGTGAGAAATAAGGAGAATTACTATGTCATTGACTACTACAGATAATTTCTTTCATTTCTTAATACTGGATATCATCCTTAGTTTCCTCCTCCTTTGTTTTATTATTTTTATAGATAAATATTTTAGGAAAAATAAAGATACAAGTGAAGAAAAAAGAAGAAAATATCAGAAAGATTTTATTGCCTTGTTAGTAGTCGGATTAATCGTTTATTTTATGTAACATACTATACAATAGAGAATCATTAATCACATGGAGGAGCAGCAGTATGATTCGAACAATAGCTATCACACAAGACTTACACGTCAAAGAAGATGTATCCCTTGATCACTTATCTGACCCTTCAATTAAGTGGTTCTGGGTAGATCTTGCCTCTCCATCTGAAGAGGAAGCAAAAGTGTTAGAGACGTTTTTTCACTTTCACCCTTTAGCTATCGAAGATTGTCTTCATTTATTACAACGTCCTAAACTTGATTATTATGAGGGTTACAGCTTTTTAGTTCTGCATTATTTAAATAGCAACACGTTAGATGTTGAAGAAGTAGATTTATTTATTGGAGAAAATTATTTAGTGACCTTTCACTTTAAACCAGTACTCAGTATTGAAACAGTACGACAACGCCTTTTACAGCATCCTAGTGGATTTAATAAAGGAGTGTCCTATATTGCTTATGCGGTTCTGGACCAATTAGTGGATGATTACTTCCCAATTGTGTATGAAATTGAGGATAAATTAAATGAAATTGAAAGCAGAGATGCCAAAAAATCAATTGCTTTACTAATGAATGATGTTTTTGATATCCGAAGTGATTTATTAAAGCTGAGAAAGACCATTCTTCCTATGCGTGATTTGCTATATCGAATTATTAATTCTGAACGTTTACATATACCTGCGGATCAGAAAGCCTATTTCAACGACATCTATGACCACTTGATAAAATTAACAAGCATGGTGGAAGCCAATCGAGATATGACATCAGATATGAGGGATAATTATCTTTCACTTAACGCCAATCGGATGAACTCTATTATGATGACATTAACGATTATCTCCTCGATTTTCATTCCCCTTACATTTGTCGTAGGGTTATATGGGATGAACTTTGATCATATGCCTGAACTTCACTGGCACTACGGATATTATATCGTTTTAGGAATTATGGCTTTAATGACAATCGGTATGATTCTTTGGTTTAAACGAAAAGGCTGGTTTAATATCAATAAGTAGGAAGGGTTGGAAGAAAGCCTTTCTAATAATTTTTTTAAATAAAAAGCTGCCATCTACGATTTGCCACTGCTTTTTCATTATGCTAGTATGTACTCAATGGTTATCAATTTGCTTACTTTATGCATTGAGTTATAAAGTGAAAATTGAAACAAAAAACACATCTCTAAGAGATGTGTTTTTTGTCTTTATTATATATATCTTCTCACAATTCCCTACGTCTGTTCAAAGATAATGGCTATACAAATATATATTTTAAAAAGTATGTCTTAGAAAGAACAAATAGAAAACTACCTCGGGTCGTCAGGAGAGGTAGCTTATAAGGGAAAGTTAATATGGAATTTATTTCACAATAAATCATAGTGAATTTTTGCTATAAATACTATCTTTTCCATTGTAAGCATATGTATAAAAGGTGCACTTTTTATACATCAATTTCATTCTCGCCTACTGAAGCAACGTTGAATTCTCAACGATGTATAAAAAGGTGCATAATTCATAATAGTAATCTCTTTTAAACCCTTACTCCCACAAGGGTTCTTTTTTGTGATGTGTACCGGAAAGAGACATTATGTTAACTAACCTTGTATACCATATACAGCTTAAAAAGAAAAAACTACCTGTCTGCTAGGGTAGTTTTTTCTGTTGCATAGTTAGTTACACGAGTCAATGTTTGGCGACATCTTGAGTAGTTTGCTCAAAATACTATTTATTATGCCACAAGAATATAAATTACTTTCTACTAGTTATTCGAACTAAATAATCGGTGAAAAATATAACAGCAAAGGGAACGATCGAAACAATGAAATACGAAATAAAGGCCTTACGTAATTTACGATTCATGTATATTAAATCCACCTTTATGTATTGAAATGAGTATTGAAAGGTTTCTTAAATAGAATGTTCAATTAAACAAGAACTCATGCAAATCAATAGGAAAAAGCAGGCTTAAGCCTGCTTTTTTAATGGGGGGTTCCGAAAAAATCCATTATGTAAATTACAGCTGTATTCTTTATAGACCTGATATTCCAAACGCAATAGCAATAAATAAAAATAGTACAATTGCTATTGTAATAACGGTTAGTACGATCTTTTTCCATATATTTTTAGGACTTAAAAAAGCAAAAATTAATGTCAAAGCTAATCCAATCAATAACCATGTGTTAATAGTTGTTGATGAGTAATTATTATTTGTAGGAACCATGAAATAAAAGCTAAAAGTCAAAATTAAAAAAGCAAATGAAATTTTACCAAAATGTTTTCTCAATGTGTTATGCCTCGCTTGCTTAATAGTTTATATGAGTTCTAAATAAGTATTCTTGACGATCCTGATGTTACCAGAAAATACATATTTGAACAAGGAGATCATAACTACCGATAAAATCCATTATGTTAACTAAATTTGTATATGGTATACATAATTTTAATTTAATAATTCATCATTAATGATAAAATACAACAAGGAATATATATCCATTCATTCCTACTTGAAAATATCTCTAAACAAGATCATTAAAAGGAGGAAGCTTAGATGATCACTTTTGTGCAAGTGATTTTAGCAATCTTTATTTTAATAGGAGGATTTATAAAACTTTTTCGTATACCGTTTCAAGTTGAACATTGGCGGCACTATCGATACCCATTATGGTTCATGTCTGCAATTGGACTTATTGAACTCATTGGAGCAATAGGAATGATCGGCGGTATTTGGAATCAACACTTGGTTTTAGGATCGGGCATATTATTTATAATTCTCATGATGGGGCCATACATGCTCATATGTTTCGAGCTCATCAATCTATTGTAACTGTTATTCCTGCAACAATCTGTTTGATCTTATCTATAGTAGTTATTTTCTGGAACTCGGATGTGTTTTCCTAAACCTACCGAAATTATGTTGCATTTCGAAAGCCTTACATTTTATTAAATTTAAGGCTTTTTGTGTGTGGGTTCCTGTTCCATTAATGGTGGTTATATCGACTAGAAGATAACAAAAGATAAGTTGTTTTGGTTATTTATGGATATAGAATGATAGAATTAAACAAAAGTGAATATGTGGAGGAACTAATTTATATGAAAAATGTAATTGCGATTATTGGAGGTACTGGAAAAGCAGGTAAATATTTAGCCGAAACAGCAATTCAAAAAGGTTATAAAGTCCGTTTGTTAGTTAGAAGTCCTGAGAAACTTACATTTGCAGATCCAAATGTAAGTTTTATTCAAGGAGACGCTAGAAATGCAGATTCCATTTATTCTCTAATTAATGGATGTGACGTAGTGATAAATACATTTGGTCAACCTAACAGAGCTAAACCTTTATATAGTGAAACTACCACTTTAATCGTCAACACTATGAAAGAACTTGAAATTAAAAGATATATTGGTGTAACGGGTGGGTCTTTAGATATCAAAGGGGATAAAAAGACATTCGTCAATAAACTAGGAGCAATTGCTTTTCGTATTCTTTATTCTGAGATGATTTTAGATAAGAAAAAAGAGCTACAAATCCTTGAAGAAAGCAAATTAGACTGGACACTTGTACGGTTGCCTTTTGTTAAAGAACATAAAGAATCAAAAAAAATAAAGGTTAATTCACTTGATATGCCCGGGTTTAAGATATCTGCTGAGGGTATCGCACAATTTTTGATCGAGCAGGTATCTTGCTCAAGTTACATACATAAAGCACCCTTTATATCAAATTAGGAGATGTCTACCGATAATACGTTTTATGGTGCGACAAGAAGTCGCTTTTATATAGTGTGGCTCACGCCACTAGTTTAGACGCAAAAACTATCCCCGTCCAAAACTGCGTTTCTGGTAACGGATTCGTGGGTTGCATGCGGAAATGCGGAAACAGAGAGTCAGTGCACGACTCGGAACACTGCTAGGGGAAGATGAGTATGGTGAACGAAAGTGAAGGTTTGTAAGCTTCGTAAGTGTTAGCTCAAGATCGTGCACAGACTTGCTTGGGTATTGGCAAGAGGAAAAGCAGATTAGATTCATAATGCTGCTGTGGCGCGTCCCGTATCTTGCCCGGAGTAAAGAGCCCACCTAACCTCGTCGTATCTATAAGATGCGGAACTTGGTAAGCCCTTTGTCATCTGTATAAGCAGTAGGGAGATCGTAAGATCAAACGATGTGACAGAGGGTAAAGGATACGAGAGAAAGCGAATGCCGTTATCTCGAAAGAGAACAGGAAAGCAGGAAACTGTATAACTGGATGGATACTATCGTCCTTACAGACAAACCCATGATAGGCCCGAAAGGGAGCTGACTTCTCGTTGGTCTCTCGTAGGCACATAAGGTTGTGGCTATCTTCTGACGAAAGAAACGTATTGTTATGTATACCTATATTTGGAGCGTCGGCGTACGTTTTACTTACCTTTATGGTATGTGATGAGGATACGACAGCAAATGGACCTGCAATGGGAGGCTTGAGCCGATGTGTCTTGAAAGGGACTCGCAGGGTTCAGTCGGGTAAGTTAGGGGTAGTAATGCCCCTAACTTACCCGACTGAACTAAAAATGAATAATGTATACAGCTTTAAAACAAAAAAAAATCTCTGAACATAGAAGAACAGAGATTACTACAGAATGATTGTTCTTACATAAAGCAAAGGAAGACTGGTCCTTTGTTAGAAAGGTTAAATACATCGTAACATGCTCTAACCTTTAGAGCTGTGAATTTTCTCACAGCTAATGAAGGAATCATTTGTTACCTTATAAAGATGAGAGTACATTCTCTTGATTACGTGCTTTTCTTTCATCTTCATTGCATATAGAGAACCCTACTGGTCCTAGTCAGTAGGGTTTTCTATGCATAGAATCTTATTCAATTAAAGCGCCCTTTAATGGAAAATTGTTCTTGAATTAGTAATCCCGATTGCGGACCCACATGCTAGGTGGTGTGAGAGGACTGGAGCTGACTTCGCCTTCCTACCAGATAATTTAATTATCATGAATACGATATACTTGAGTCTTATTCTTTTTGAGGAAAAATTATCCTTAGTGGGTTTGTTAAATGCTATAGTTAGATAAAGGGGGAGAGAAAATGAATTGGGCAGTATTGAAAGACTTCAGAACGATGTTGGGTCTAACAACAGCAATGTTGCTTGGAATAATCTCAGTTGTCTTGGCTGTTAGAGGTAATGGATATTGGGGAGTTCTTGTTGTCCTTGCAATTATTTTAACGTTTATAAGTATAGTTAGAGCAGACAAGGTTTATAAATCAAATTGCTAAAACATGCCCCCTCTCCAAACGGGTGGGGGGTTGCTGTATTTGAATAAAAGGGGAGAGAACTATCTGTAAAGTAAAACAGAAATACCATAATCTCCGCCTTTTACACTTTGTCGATAAGACATAATTCCCTCTTCTAATTGCTCAACCTCTAACATCTCTTGCTTCTCCGTAGGAGATAGGGTGCTTTCAACTTTTTTTTGGTTCTGCTTGAACAGTTTCTTTCTCTTCACTACAAGCTGTCATAAGGCTTGTAATCATAAATGATATACAAGTTGTTGCTATGATTGATTTCATCGTATATCCTCACTACATTCAAAATTTTATTATCAGGTTAATTTACATCAAAAAGAAAATTGAGGAATTATAATTTTTTTGAAAATATGAGATTTTCACTTCAAACAATTCCGATAACTTTGATTATGGTAACTAAAGATATATATGATATACACTTAGTTTTATCTTTGAATTATATATTGGGCATTTGAATTATTAATTAAACTGCTAATACCACTAGGGTAATAAGGCATTAGATTATCTGCTGTTTTTAAATCAATCCATTCTACTTTTAAAATATTTTCTTCTTTGGGGATTTGACTTGGTTCTTGTATAAGACAGTCTTTAAAGACAACAAAGAAGACATGATTATCGTCAATAAATGCTTCATTCAAACTTACAATACCATCTATGTCAATATCGTAGCCTGTTTCTTCTTTTGTTTCTCGAATTGCTGCTTGTTTTAAAGTTTCCCCCTTTTCTACTCCTCCACCAGGTAAAGACCATGAATTATTTCTATTTAGTACCATTAAAATTTTACTTTCACTTTTATCAAGTAATAAGCTATAAGCTACATCTACTCTATTAAAATCCACTGCTTTAACCTCCTTTTTATTCCAATTTATATTATATATCAAAGCTTTTATTATTTGTTTTCCAATAACGTTGATTATGGTAACTAGGGTTGGATGTAATATTCATTTCTCCTTTATAAATTAAACTCTTTTGATATATTTAAGATTGGTATTATATCCAAGAAAGAAATAAGGAGACATACATATGGATAAACAAATAATCATTGAGAATTATACGTCTGATTGGGCTTTATCTTTTCACGAAGAAAAAAAGCTTTTAAAAGATATTATAAGCGATATAGCTATATCAATTGAACATATTGGAAGTACATCTGTTAAGGGGTTAGGAGCTAAACCCATAATAGATATTATGATTGGAGTTTATAAATTAGAAAAAGTGGGCGGATTTATTGAACCACTAAGTAATATTGGATATGAACATGTATTTCATAAGGAATTTCCAAATAGAAGGTTCTTTAGAAAAGGATTATGGAGAGCAGGTACACATCATTTACACATATATAAATACGAAAGTGAAGAATGGAATCGTAATATTTTATTTCGAGATTATCTAAGAAAACATCCAGATGTACGTAATCAATATAATCAATTAAAAATTGAATTGGCTCAAAAATATAGTTGTGATCGAGTTGGATATACAGAAGCAAAAGCGCCGTTTATAACAGATGTTATACAGAAAGCTAAAGGTGAAACAAAGGGCCGATAATACGTTTTATATTAACTTATGGTATTTATCGTATACAGTTATATGAAGGAGCAGAAAGGGTTTAAGGTGTAGAACGTGAATAGGTTTGAAATTTTAGATAAGGGGATGGGATTAATGAAAACATTTATACTGGTAAGACATTGTAAAGCAGAAGGACAAGAAGAAGGGGCAATATTAACTGAAGAAGGAAAGAAAGAAGCGATTAATCTTATTACTTACTTAAATAAAGTGAACTGTAAAATCACTAAAATTATTTCTAGTCCGTATGAAAGAGCTGTAAAAACAATCGAACCTTATGCAAAAGAAGTAGGGTTAAGTATACAAATTGACAATAGATTATCAGAAAGAAGGCTAAGCAATAAATCATTTACTAACTGGTTAGAACTATTAAAACAAACTTTCGATGATATAGATCTTGTTATTGAAGGGGGAGAATCCACAAGAGAAGCTACAGAGCGTGCAATCAACCTTATCAGAGAAGAAATAGAATATAGCAAGGAACAGAATACGTTGTTAGTTACACATGGAAACCTTATGAGTTTAATTCTGAGATATTTTGACGAAAGTTTTGGTTTTAATGAATGGGCAAACCTAACGAATCCAGATGTTTATAGAATAGACATTGAAGATAACCAAATTAATATCAAAAGACTGTGGGACCCAATGGCATACCATAGTATCTAGACGTTGAATTTCCTATAAGCTGTTTTATGTTAACTATCTACTAAAGAAAGGATTTCTGAAAAATCATGTTGAATACTACTATTTAGTGCTATATCCATATAAAAAAGTAAAAAGAAAGTATTGAGCTAGAATTTACGTCCCGGCTCATACTTTCTTTTCATTAAAACTGATATATCGTAAGTTTTATATTTAATTTTATGAATTTCTATCTGTAATTCTACTAAACACAATCGGTTTTGTACTCAACATGGGTGGTAAATGCAATTTAAACTGTGATAACTTTCCTTCTACGTCCATCTCATAGGCAATTAATACATTCATTTCTGTATGAGAAAGATTCCACTTCGTTGTGTACATGTTGTAATGATGATGTTTCATCTCTATATCAACTGATTCCCACTTTAAATATAACGTATCATTTTGTTTATACACTTCAATTTTTCCATATGCAGGATGCTCAAATATCCCTGTATACTCTTCTACTGCATGTGTAAAGGTTGTCTCTTTTACTTGTGGAAGAGGCTTATCTAATTCTTTCATCATTTCTTTAAATTTAGCTGTATCTTCTACAGCTCTTTTATGCCAGTCAATTGCATCTAGCTCCAGAAGCTCATCATAAATTTGATTCGCAAGGTAAGATGGTAATAACGTTGTTCCAGTGTTTGTTAATATAACAAGCCCCATATTTTCCTCTGGTATAAAAGATACGAGTGCTGAAAATCCGTCAATATTCCCACCGTGATGGATTACTTTATGACCGCGATATGCACTAATAAACCAGCCAAGTCCATAACAATTTAGTGTTGTTTCTGATGTAGATAAAAGTGGTTCATCCGGAATTGGGATATGCGGTTGATACATCTGCTGTAACATATTCGGTGTAATAAGCTCATGTTCGCCCACTTTCCCTTGATTTAATTGGAACAGCACCCATTTGGCCATATCTTCTATATTTGAATTTATGCATCCTGCAGCGCCAACTGTATCGATGTTACGAAATGGGACTTTGACTACATCTTCGTTTTTTCCAATGTATGGAAGTGCGTGATCATCTTTTTCTTGTGAAGTAGTAACCGAGAAATTTGTATCTTCCATATGAAGAGGTTGCAGAATATGTTCGGTTACATACTGTTCCCATGTCTGATTTGTAATTTCTTCTACCATATAGCTAATGGTTGCATACATTATATTATTATATAAAAAGCTTGTACGAAATGGTGCATCTAGCTCCAAATATTGAATTTTTTCCGCGATGTCTTTTCGTGTTAATGAAGATCCATACCATAGCAGTTCATGACGACTAACACCAGAACGATGAGAGGCTAAATCACGAGCTGTAGTTTGTGAGCTTACGAGAGGATCATGGAGTGAAAAAGTAGGAATATAAGTCTGGATAGATTTATCCCAATTAAACTTTTGTTGCTGGGCCAGCAAACTTAGAGAAAGTGTACCAAATGCTTTTGTAGATGAACCAATTGCAAACAGTGTATTTGGTGTAACAGATTTTTTATTTTCAATGTCGCGATATCCAAATCCCTCAGAAAGAATAATTTCTCCATCTTTTATGATTGCGACTGCTGCCCCTGGTACATTTAAATCTTTCATCATTTCCTTTGTATAACCACGTAGGCGACCTGTAAGAGAGGATTTCATTTTTTGCATAAGACTTTGTCTCCTTTACCATTTTTTTCTACAAGTAGGTTATTTCGAGATAAAGAAGAGAAAGACCTTGTTGTTAACAAAGATGTCATATTTTTTTAGGCTCTCACTAGAAGTTGTAGTTGACGCACACATATATATTTTTTATGAATAATACAACAGGCATATAAAGTATAGAGGCTTATAGATACCTTAACTACCGAGAAGCTGTTTTATGTTAACTAACTTTGTATATCATATACAGTCTAAAAACAGAAAAACTACCTCTGGAGTTGGGAAGGTAGTTTTTCTGCTCTATTGCAGTAAGGATTTTCGCAGATGCCTCACGGTTTCTTGAGTAGTTTGCCCAAATTTTAAATATAAATCCTTTGTTTCATATATTAAATTTAAGAAGGGGGAGGGATTTGAAATTTTTTATTATGAAGTAATTTGTATAAGTTGCAGAAAAAAATTCAAAGTATATGAAGGCACATTGAAATATAAGCTAGTTAAAGAGAATATGAAAGGGAAATACACTTGTGAAGATTGTGGGCATAGGATACGTCTAGAAGCTATAAAAAATTTTTTTAATAGGTAAATAGATTTTTTGAGAATCTCTGATAAATCTACATTTTTTAAGCTTAACTAAACAATTTTTTCAAAGGCCTTTGTAAATTATAAAGGCCTTTTTATTTCCGATAATTGTGATTATGTTAACTAACTTTGTATACCGTATACAGCTTAAAAAACAGAAAAAACTACCGTTTGGAGAGGGAGGTAGTTTTTCTGTGTGAATACATATAAGGTTTGTAATTGACGCTTTGCATCGTCTTGGGTAGTTTGCTCAAAACACAAGATTTTATGTATTTAGTCTTTAGAGTTAATTTGTTTTTTTAAATCAACCATTCTTTTTTGTCCCCATTCATACATCATTTCTACTATAGGTAACAATGTCATTCCTAGTTCAGTCATCGAGTATTCAACTCGAGGAGGAATTTCAGGAAAAACTTCTCTATGTATGATTCCATCTTCCATTAGTTCACGTAACTGGTTTGATAATATCTTATGAGATATTTTTGGAAAGAGCTTTTGAAGGTCACTAAATCGATGTGGGCCTTCTACTCCTAAGTGCCATAAAATCACAACTTTCCATTTTCCACTAAGGATAGATAAAGTAAGTTCTTTTTCACAATTAAAATCACCATTTAGTATCTTTTTTCTAATTTCTTCTCGCAATGTATCTGACATCAATCTCATTCTCCTTTTGTTATTACAATAGTAACCTTTTAGTAACCTCCGCACAATAAAGTGCGTTCTTCACAGGCTACAAAGGCCAAGTTAAACTATGTTTAGGTTTTAAATAATTTTTATATTTCAGGAGGAAGACATACAATGAGTAAGAAAGCACTATTTATTATACCACCGGAACGATTCAACGAAGATGAATTATTTCATCCAAAAGAAGCATTAGAAAATGAAGGTATTGAAGTAACAATTGCAAGTACAAAAACAGGTGAAATTATAGGAGATTATCAAGGTAAAGTAGAATCAACTACTCTTTTTACTGATGTTTCATCTAATGATTATGATGCCGTAGCTGTTATTGGGGGTTCTGGCACAAACGATTATTTATGGAATAATCAAGACTTACAAACTTACTTAAAACAAGCTTACGAGCAAAAAGCTCTTGTAACTGGAATTTGTGCAGGTTCAGTTTCTGTAGTTCAAACAGGTCTTCTTGAAGGACGAACAGCAACATGTTATCCAGTAGATATACAGATTAATCAATTAAAAGATAATAACGTAAAATATGTCTCAGAACATGTTGTCGCATATAACGACATCATTACTGGTGATGGTCCAGATGGTGCAAAAGAATTTGGTCAAAGTTTAGTAAAAGCTTTGAGATAATTTTTAAGTAACAAAGAGATTTTAATTAAGATAGAACCTTCTTTAGATAATAGTAAACCCTCCTTTTTTAAGGAGGGTTTACTATCGTTTAATTCCGATAACTCACATTATGGTAACTAAAGGGGTATGGTATACATTGTGAACTGATGCGTAAACCCTGATAAAAATGTATAAAAAATACGTGAATAAAGAATAGAGGGGCTTACAAAACGAAGCTAAAAATAATTTCTAAAAAGAAGACCTTTTCTCGTGAAAATAAGTCGTCACATCCCAACCACTCTTAAGAACAAGGTCTTCATATAAATTTATTTACAATCAAATCCCTTCAACCTCTAATCTAGAAAGAAATTATAATAAACATAAGTTTAGGTTCATCTGTTCCACTCTGAAGCTAATATACCCATAAAATATGTATCTACATACTTCCCTTCCACATAGGCGTGATTTCTTAATATGCCTTCTGTAACAAAACCAATTTTTTTATATAATGCAATGGCCTGTTCATTTAATCCTCTTGTTGTTAAATAGATTTTATTTAGACGAAGCTGTTTAAACCCTAGATCAATCATTTGCTCCATAGCTATCTGACCATATCCTTGACCTCTAGCTTCGGAAGATAAAAGAATGCCGATACTAGCTCTTCCATGTGCATAATTTATATCTTTTAGGAATACCCATCCAACTAATACTTGTTCATTGTTTTCAATGCCTAAAATTAAATCGTCATTCATTCTTTTCCTTTCTACTTCCTGTACTACCTCTTCATAAGTTAAAGGTGTCCTACCTATCATTCGCATTGCCTGTTCATCATTTAACCATTTATGCAAATGTTGAATATGGGTTGTTTCAAATGGGATAAGATATATTTTTTTTGTACTCATTTATTTATCTGCTCCTTCTGCTCTCAACCAGCAATTTTTTTAAAAAAGTTAATAACAAGCTATACTTCTTGCCATACTTGATTCCGTAAATATAGCTGACAAAGGTAGAAATGTATTTCTAATCACGATGTAATTAACAGTAAATGTTAGTAAAATAAGTAAATGTATAATTGCATTAAGCCATTAATCTGTTTTTAATTTGGAATATACATTAAGATCTATAAACTTTCCTTTTGACTTCTCTACTTGCCTAAGCGTTCCTTCAAATGTAAAATTCAACCGATGTAAAGTTTTAATCGAATTAGTATTTAAAGGCTCTACTTTTGCTTCAACTCGGTTTATGTCCAAATCTAAAAAAGCATAATTTAATAGACTGCTAATAGCTTCAGATGCATACCCTCTTCCCCATACTGCTTTGGAAAGATCATATCCGATTTCAACTCTTGAATGCTCGAAGTCTAACATGTTATAGCCACATGATCCAATAATTTCATTTGTTTTTAATTCAATAATAGCAAAGCGAATAGCCTTTTTTTCAAAAGCTAGTTTATTTAAAAAGTTAATCATATCTCTTGCTTGTTCTATCTCGATAAAATTGTTAATATTCATGTACTTAGTAACATGAGGGTCAGACCAAATTTTAAATAAATTAGATGCATCGGATTCATGCATCTTTCTTAGGTGTAACCTTTTTGTATATAATTCCGAAATCAATAAAGGTTCCTCCTTATATTTTACTAACAAAGAATAATACCTAAAGGTATTTATTCTCTTCATATTTATTGTGAATTTTAATAAAGTTCATGATTTTATCTTATTTAAATCATGTCTTCCCCCTTATTCTAAGAGCAAAATTACATTTATTAAATAGATATAATAAATATGGTGTAAACTCTACCTATTTTTACTCTTATTGATTCAGGAAAAACTCTTGATCTACTAGATCATATGCTTACTCCTTATTTGGCTTTAAAGCCAATAAGGCTCCAAAATATTGTGAAGCTGTAGTAAAGCTTATAAATGCACATAATTCACTAATCTCACGATTGGTGAGGGTTTCCTTCAACACTTGAAAAAAGGATTCGTTTATTTCCCCTCTTTGTTTTAAAAAAACTTCCGCAAAACCTACAGCAAGAGACGTTTTTTCATCAAATAAATCTGGGTTAGGCTTTCCTTTTGCTTTACAATATTCGCATCCATTTTTTTGAGCTAATGTTCTTCTAACTTGCTCTTTCAAAGAAGCTGAGAGGCTGTTATCCCCTTCTAATACGTCTCCTAGATTGTTCCAAGCGCCCAATACATTTATATTATGGCCTAATAGCTGCTGAAAAGGAGTACTTCCATTATCGGATAAAGAAATATTTGTCATAATATTGATCCTCACTTATTATTTTTCATCCCTTATTCTAAAAGTTTTCAGTTCCTTTGAGAATTTAATTCGAATTAAATAACATTGAAATAAGATGCAAATAGAATTCAAAATAATTTCTTTCATTACAAATGTAATGTAAAGAAAATATATATATTTAAAAAGCTATCTTTATCAGCATAGTTAATCGCACTAAACCGAAAGTTGATGTATAAAGAATTTCATAATCGGTAAAAAGAAAACCCAACAGCCCCCTTGGGGCTTTGGGGAGTTCTTTTTGTATATGTTCTGGAAACGCTGATTGTGTGAACTAAGAATATATATGATATTAAAAGTTATTTAGTGGTATAATAAGGAAATATATTAATATTTTGTTATTTTATATTGTAAAAAAGGAGGAATTCTAATGGGAAAGGTATTATTCTTTAATTTTCCTGGAGAAGGCCATGTTAATCCCACTATTGCACTCGTAGAAGAGCTAGTGAAAAAGGGAGAAGACGTGGTCTATTACTGTGTAGAAGAATATAAAAGCAAAATTGAAAAAACAGGTGCTTTATTTCGTCCTTATGAAAATTTTACACACAATATAGATCCAATGAAAAGGCTGACAGAAAAAATAGATCCACTCGAAATGTTGCTATTTATGGGGCGGTCAATGGATAAGATTATAGAGGATGTTCTAAACGAAATAAGCGAAGAGAAGTACGACTATGTTATTTATGATAATAATTTCGCTGCAGGATGGATTATTGCTGATGTACTGGGAATACCTAAAATATCTTCTTGTACAACATTTGCCATTAATGAGGATATCTTTTCAGCTCTTATAAAGAGCAGAGGAGAAATGGATAAAATCTCCCCAAGATATAGAGAAATTGAAGAAATATCGACAAAATGGAAACATAAATATGGAGTAATTCTCAGTGATAGACAAAACTTGATGTCTTGTCCTGGGGATATCACGATTGTATTTACCTCTAAGTTATATCAACCCTATGCTGATAAATTTGATGAGTCTTTCATCTTTGTTGGTCCTTCTATTGCGCCACGGAAAGATGTAGAAACTCTTTCTTTAAAAAGTATCCCTAGTAATAAGCTCATCTTTATCTCAATGGGAACGGTATTTAATCAGCAACCTGATTTATATACTACCTGTTTTAAAGCATTCCAAGGAAGTCAAGCTACAGTTGTATTATCAGTAGGAAAACAGACTGATATTCGCCAGTTTAAAGATATTCCACCTAATTTCATCGTGCGTAATTATGTACCCCAATTAGAAATACTACAACAAGCAGATGTTTTTATTACTCATGGTGGAATGAATAGTTCGAGTGAAGGGCTTTATTTTGGTGTTCCTCTCGTTGTTATCCCTGTTATGGGGGATCAACCAATAGTGGCTAATCGAATTGAAGAATTAGGAGCTGGTCTACAACTTAATCGTCAAGAACTAGATGCTATCACATTACGAAATACAACGGAACAAGTAATATTAAATTCTTCATTTAAAGAAAAAAGCTTGGAAATTGGAAAATCTTTAAGGGATTCTGGAGGATACAAAAAGGCAGTAGAAGCCATTTTAAAATTTAAAAAGAATGCTAAAATAGAGGATTTTATTTAATTTTATCTGATTTTTAATCTTAACATTTAAATCAGTCTAGAAATAAAAAATTAATGAAGATAGAAAAGAAGTCTCAATGGGAGACTTCTTTTACTACTGCCTTACCTTTTAAGAAATTATTGTATTCATAATAATTCAATAGAAAATTTATAAGTATTTAATATAAATACATCTTTAATAATGTAATCTTTATTAAAGATGTAAAATAACCGTATTTTACATAAAGGAGTAAATGAATAAACTCTGTTATAAAAATTAAAGTTTTATACTTTACTCTTAGTGACGACAAATATGAACTTTTTCTACATTATAGATAATAGATAAAATACTTTTTGATAAAATACGTTAACTATTACTCTTCTATATAATATAAAATAAAATATTACATACAATTAGTATATAAACTTATTAGTTATTCTAATAGATATATATTATATATATACTTATTGGTTGTTCTTCTTATATATATATTTGTTTTTATGTGGATGTGTATCTTAAGACTTATATAAAAGAAACTTGTTAAACAGGAATTCTATAAAAACTGTAGAAGATATTATGGATAATTGATTGTGTAAAAATTTCCAGTTAAAGGTGGGGTATTCGTGGAAAATGAAAAGTTGGTTGAGGTACTTGATAAGTTAATTGAAAGGTCGGAAAGATGGTCTAAGGATGCAGAAAAAAGAAAGGATTTAAACAGCTCCATATTTTACGAAGGGCAAACCAAAGCTTTTGAAGAAGTAAAACGAATGGTTAAAAGAGATATAGATAAATATTTACATTCATAGAGTAAACTATTCATCTAATTAATGGTTTTTATAGGATACGACACAAGACTTATTATTGAATGTATTTAAGAAAGGGTGAAAACATGAAAATTCATCACCTCAACCTAACAGTTACAGATGTTCCTGCTACTCAAGAATTTTTGGAAACTTATTTTGGTATGACATGCAGGGCAAACAGGGGTAAAGGTTTTGCTATAATGTATGATGAAGAAGGTTTTGTACTAACTTTAATGAAGGGAAGCGAGGTCAATTATCCAAAGACCTTCCATATTGGATTCCCCCAAGAGAATGAAGAGGAGGTAGATAAAATTAATCAGAGGTTAAAAGAAGATGGATTTAATGTCGAACCTCCAAAACAATTACATGGTTATACATTTTACGTGGAAGCACCTGGAGGATTTACAGTTGAGGTACTTTGTTAAACTATCAGAGCCTCTCTCATATATTTTTAGTGGTTCTGGTGTAAAAACCTATTCTTAGAAACATAGAACACCGATTTTCTTTAAATTATTGAAATTATTTTAATGCACTCAAAATTAGGAAAGTAAATTTACCCTTTTTATGAATTAATTTACTTTTAATTATTTCTTAACCATATTTTAATGTTATGTTACATTTATTGGATTATAATGGAGTTGTTAGATCAGTCTTCTTTCTTTTAACTTGCTTTTCATCTAAAGCAAGTCTTTTTTATTTAATGGAATGAAACCTCCTACAATCATATAAGTTACATTGTATCAACATATTTTATTAATAATCACACTAAATTCTACACGATATTGAATAAATGGAATAAAACAACTAACAAACTTGATTAAGTAGTCCTATTAAGTGCTTAATTTGTTCATTAAATAAAAAACCCGTTCTTTTTTATGGGGGAAAAACATCAAATATATGTATCTAATATGCAGAGAAACGCTCCCTGAGGAAATTAACTGTGAGTTTATCGATAATTATATCAATCACTCCATGCAAATTTCAGCGTTCTAGAAACTTTTGATTTTATGAGAAGTTCATTTCAAAGGTAATTCTTATGAAGTATAATAAAACAAATTCCATATGGTATTTTATGCTAATTATAGATTGAGGGGAGAATCATATTGGAGAAAGCAATAGTTATCGGAGGAAGCATTGCTGGGAAACTAGCTGCTAAAGCCCTATCACATACTTTTCGGCAAGTAATTATTCTAGAAGCTGGGGAAAAGTGGGAGGAGAAAGCCCCTAGAAAGAGGGTGCCTCAAAGTCATCATCCCCATGTTTTATTAAAAGGAGGAGAACAAGCAATTGAGAAATTGTTCCCTCACTTCTTTAATCGATTAGTCGAAGATGGAAGTGTTATAAATAACTTTACAAAAGATTTAAAATGGCACCATTTTGGTTCCTGGAAAAAACGATTTTTAGGAGAATTAGAGATGATTCAACAAAGCCGCCCTATGTTAGAGTGGCATTTGCAACACCGTATTGATCAAATTCCTAATATTACAACCGAGTATGAAACAAAGGTCGAGCAACTATTATTAGATCATCAATGTAATAAAATATCCGGAGTACGAGCGCGCTCCCTTAAGACAGGAAGCGAAAAAACAATTCTTGCAAATGTTGTTATTGATGCTAGTGGGTTTGGTTCAAAAAGTATAGAGTGGCTAAAAACATACGATATAGAAGTTAAGGAAGAAAAGGTTTGGATTAACCTTTTTTACGCTACTAGACTCTTTCGGCTGAAAAATCAGGGACGACCTGACTGGTTTAACCTTTTAATTTCTCCTAGTTTCCCCGAGAACCCTTACGGTGCGTATATTCAAACGATTGAAGGAAATCGTTTTTCTGTTACCTTTAGTGGTTATGCTAATGAAAATGCGCCAAGAACAACGGAAGAATTTTTATCTTATGCACAAAAGTTACCTGTACCTGATGTGCTTCATTTCCTAGAACAAGTGGAACCAATTTCAGAAATAAAAATACATGCAATTCCCTATCAAGTACGTCGACGCTTTGATCTTGCGAATGCCCCAGAAGGTTTTCTAGTTGTTGGAGACGCTCACTGTCGATTCGATCCGGTATTTGGACAGGGAATATCTGTTGCTGCTATGGAGGCCTTAGAGTTGCAACACTATTTTGGAAATTCTGCATATCCTAATAGCAGGTTTACCAAAATACTTCACAAGAGATTTTCTACTCTTATTGCAACTCCATGGGATATGGCAATTACAGAAGCATTTCGCCATCCCGATATTAATGGAGAGAAACCTTTCATACAGCCGATTAAACAATGGTATAGTAAGAAAGTTTACCAGCTTTCGGCTTCTGATCCTGAGATTTATCTTAGATTAGTTAGAGTGATGAATTTAATACGCCCTCCTTTGCATCTTTTCCATCCTAGAGTTGGATTTGCTATATTGACCAATAGGAAGAAAAAAAGTAAGAAACAAGTAAATAGTCAAAAGTCAGCTCCCTATGAAAATTAAGATACGAATGTTGGGTTCTATGTAGAAACGTACTGAAAATTTTCATATGATAGACATTGTTGAATATATTACAAGTAATTCCGAAATTCCAAACAGTTACATAAAGGAGAAAATTTAGTATGAACAAGCTATTAATTTTGACCATAGCTTCGGAAATGTTTCTGTTGCTATCCTTTCTGATTATCTTTTTAACAACCAGAAAGACGAAAAAAAGTATTTTCTTGATACCCTTACTTATTATTGGAGGCTTCCCACTTCTCTATTTAGCTATAGACCATATGAACAGCCACTATGTGGACGCTAATATAGGATTGGGTCTTGCCTTTATGTTTACCTGGATATATAGTGCAATTGCCTTTGTCGTTGCTATTATTCTCATAGTAAGAAGAAAAAGAAATAATAATATTTCAAAAGAACAGTAACGTTGGTTCTGGTGGAAGAAATCCAATATAAATGGAGGAATATAAATGAAACATCTTGTTGTATATGCCCATCCACATCCAGAAAGTTTTAATTATTCTATAATGGAAACCATTGTTCAAGCCTTAGAGAATAAAGGTCATGAGGTTGTTGTGAGGGACTTGTATGCATTAGATTTTCAGCCTGTACTGAAACCTGAAGATACGGATGCTATGAAATCTGGCCATATCCCAGATGATATTAAAACGGAACAAGAATTCATTACTCAATCGGATGTAATAATATTTATATATCCAATTTGGTGGGCTGGTCTTCCCGCCATTATCAAAGGCTATGTAGATCGTGTATTTTCTTATGGCTATGCGTATGCTTATGGTGAGGAAGGAATTATTCAGTTACTCAAAGGTAAGAAAGGTTTGATAATTAATACTCACGGTGCTCCAAAAGAGATGTATGACAAAATCGGAATGACAGCTGGGTTAAAAATTACGTCAGATGTTGGGATATTTGAGTTTACAGGAATTGAACCTATAGATCATTTATTGTTTGGAAATGTCTCTGAACATCTTGAGGAGTCAGTGCTGAAGGAAATGCTAAAACAAATTGAAGAGAGAATAAATTCTATTTTTTAGAAGGATACAAAAATGACTACAAATAAAAAGAGAGCCTTGTTTATTTTAAAGCTCTCTTTTTTATTTACTACTGATAATTCACATTATGTTAAGTTATATAGGTTATATAAATTTAAAATAAACACCCTAAATTCAACAAATAATCTAATTGATTTTCCGAAAAATGTTACAATTTTCTAGTGAGGAGGATTGTATATGAGTACCTATGTTAAAAATGATTTTACAGTTTCAAGTAACAAAAACTATTTAGATGTAGAGCTGATTTATAATTACCTTCATGATGAAGCTTACTGGTCTAAAGGAATACCTTTACGTTTAGTAGAAAAATCAATTCAAAATTCAATCTGTTTTGGTGTGTTTGCGGGGGATCCTGAAAAGGGAAAATCGAAACAAGTTGGATTCGGAAGAATTATTACAGATTCATCAACTTTCGCTTACCTTGCTGATATATTTATACTTAATGAATTTAGAGGATTAGGTCTTGGCAAATCACTTGTTCAAACTATGATTAACTGTCCAAGTATTAGAGAGGTACGAAGGATTTTATTAGCAACAAAAGATGCTCATGGATTATATAAACAATATGACTTTCAAGCTGTAAAAGATAAAAACTTGTTCATGGAGATTAATCAGAAGGATATCTATAATAAGCTATCCTAAGGACTTTTCTTAATATTATGAGCGACAAAGCTTGTAGAATTATTATTCTATAGGCTTTTATACATATAAATACCGATAAGGATGACTATGTTAACTAAAAACGTAGATAGTGTGCACTTTATTTTTAGTTTCTTCCCTTGATAAAAAGGAATATTTTTCTTGAAATAATTCCGAGAAACGTTATAATGATAAATCACAAGAAACTATGAAAGAGGGGAACCCGATGTATTACATAACTGCATGCTTAAGAATTATTAGTAATAAGGACTTTAATGAAATAATAGGAGAGTTCAAAAAACTTGAGGAAGAAACTAATAAAGAAGAAGGATGTATTAAATTCCATGCTTATCCTCTTGAACCATCAGAACGAAAAATAATGCTTTGGGAGATTTGGAAAAACGAAGAAGCTGTTAATGTCCATTTCACCAAACCACATACCAAAAATGTTCAGAAACAAGAATTAACGGAAGTAGAATGGATAGTTAAAAGTAATGTAAATTAACAAAAAGGCGCTTTCCAAGTTGACATGAACCCCTCCTTTTTCTACATTTTCCTGAGAATGATCTTCAGACTCTTTCCTATACTGTTGAGTATAGTAACTAATTTTTATAAGATATATAGTTGTAAAAAAGAAAACTTAACAACAAGAAAACCCCTTACATTGAGGGGTTTTCTTGTTGTTAAATATTAAGGGTGTAATTGCCTCAACAATCAAGGGAGAAGATCATTCGATAATATCGCTGTAGAATAACTACAATTGAACCAATATTTATGATTTCTCGACTAGATCGCGGAGTTGGTCGCTAACATTTTCATTACAATATCCCCCATGATAACATAGCACTGATTCAATGTCGTATTCTAAATATTTTTTCAGAGAACACCTTGCTGTAACCATATCCGGCGTACTTGGTTGATGAATCCCCATCAATTTTCCATCTACACTGTACATCGAATCTCCTGCAACAAGAGCTTTACTTTCCTTTAGGTAAAGACTGATATGACCTGGGGTATGACCTGGGGTAAATATAATACTAATCCCTCCACAAAATGGAAGTTCCTCCCCACCGACCAATACCTTGTTGACGTTTCCTTTAGGGAGATTATCCAATAAGTAGGACACTACTTTTAAACGTTCCTCCTCCGAAAGGGATTCTAATTGCCAAGCCAAACTATCAAGATTGACTTTCATAAGAGGCAATTCCCCTTCAATATATGGCTTATCTTTTAGGTGAGCATAAACTTCAATATCCCCATTAGTTTCTCGCAGTATATCAGGAAGACTGCCTATGTGATCAAAATCCTGATGAGTTAATATGATTGCTTTCAATTTTTCGAAGGGTACCCCTTCAGCATACATAGCTGAACGTATCTGCTCCAAAGTACCCGGTGTTCCCGTATCGATTAGAACGGCTGTTTCATCGTCCCAAATTAAAGTGGGATTTAATATTTGACTATTACCTAAAACTTCCACCTTTAAATCAAGCATTGCTACTCCCTTTGCAATCTTCAAATGTCTATCCCTCCTTAGTTATAAAATAGAGTCTTTGTGTACTGTGTTTTTTATTTTTGAAAAGTAAACCGAAAATTATATTTTTCTATCTTTGATTTTACAACGAATTACTGGATTTAACATCCAAAAACTCCAGAATTATCATTGAGTGTATATAGTGAGTTATTGAAGTAACCTTCCCGAGAGTTGAATAATCATTTATCCTAAAAACGACCATTTTTCGTTTAATCAATTCTGAGCATGCTATGCAGTTGTCACTTTGATCGATAATTTGCGTATATTTAAAGTGGTATTTTGCACATCCAACTATAAAAACCAGCTACCTTTACATGAGAAAATTAGCTAGGTTTCTTAATTAATTACATCCAATCATTTATAGAACTATTCGGATCCGTCTAGTAGGCCCAGTGACAAGTTTCTTGCTAGTATCATGTAATTCACGCCTCTGCTGCTTGCATAAGTTCGTATATTTTGCGAGTTGTATTTACATTCCTGATTGTTATTTGTTGATATAGCTTTGAACCAACGAGTTTAGTCATACCGGATTTGGTAATATATTTTTTTTCAACCGACCATAGAATGGCTCCAGGAACGTATTTCACCGTATCAATTTCCGGTTTGATGACCAGCTTATTAAGCACTGACTCATCATCAATTTCGTCCCATAAAAACAGCACATCGCTTCTCATCCGTTGGTCGTTCTTCCATGACTCTGGAAGGGAGTGTATGACTTTTTTAAAATCATCAAAACTACGGACTAAAACTTTGACTTGTAATTCGAAGTTTGTATGTATAGCCTCTTCTAAAATATGAGATATTGTTGTTTTTGATTGGCCATTCACTGTGAAAATAATATTACCTGAATTGATATATGTAACTACAGAGCTCATACCTACTCGTTCAAAAGTTTTTTTAAGCAACTTCATGTCAATTTTATTTTTCCCACCAACATTGATTCCCCTAAGCAGTGCGACATAGACCATAACAATCCTCCTATTTGCATTTATATAAAACATTTGACGGATTAGAGCAGCAACCCTGTCACTACCACTAATAATATAATTCTCTTCATTTACAAAAAAACTTTCTTTTATGTAAACTAAACCTGTAGACCATCTATATTTCAAGTTACCATAAACTAAATAACATCTTCTGAATTTAACTTCGATTTACTTACGAATAATCCCTCCTCTTATTCAGTAGTCTAAGTATACGATACAACGTATAAAAAGATTGATTACTTTTTATACGTATAATAAGGTCTATTTTAGAGGATAAATAGATAGTTTTTCATTAGTTTTCTTATCGTCTAAAAAGCTGTACCTTTATGGACCATCAGCATTGGATAGCCTTAACCGTAGGTTATGTATTGTATCCAGAATTAATCAATGCAACAAAAACACTAAAATAAATATAATGTTACATATTTTTTGTTACAACAATATTATGGATTTCAGAGATTCATTGTACTTTTGAGTTATCAGTAACAAAATTGGTCGTTTTTGTTGCATATGAAATACATAGTTTTTATTTTTGATTACATAGAATGGGGAACAGGTGAAAGAATCTTATTTGAAAGAAGGAAACATCCCTTTTTTATAGAATGTAAGTACTTTACTTAAAAGGATGGTGATCTCATTGGGAAAAAGAGCTTTACAGGTATTTTCATTGCCAGAATATAAAGAAGAAATTGGCCGATGGATATGGTGTTTAGAAGATGTTCGCCGTACTCTTCTAACACAATTAAATGGCATCAGCCAATGTATGCTTGATACAAAAATTGATGAAAGACAAACGATTAGCTCACTATTATATCACATTGCATTTATCGAGGCAGATTGGTTATATAATGAGGTTCTTGTTACTAAATGGGATTCCGAAATACGGTCGTTGTTTCCATTAGAAAATAGTTCTGAAGATGGCTCTTTAACCCACATTAAAGGACAAAGTTTAGAGGAACATTTTTACCGTCTTAATAAGGTGCGAGAAGTATTTCTTTATCACTTTCGTTCAATGGATTTAACAGATTGGCGTAAACCAAGAGTACTTGAACATTACGACGTTACACCTGAGTGGGTTGTTTACCATTTGATTGAACATGAATCTCATCATAGAGGTCAAATTTTCCAATTACTTAGAGAATTACGAAACGATTAAGATGTTAAAGTAATGAAATAAAACAAAAGAGGTGCCAAAAATAACTATTTATATTGCTTTATTACGGGGCATTAACGTAGGTGGACACAAATTAATAAAGATGCAAGAATTAAAGAACGTATTAACAAACATGGGATTAGATAAAGTTAAAACCTACATTCAAAGTGGAAATGTAATATTTCATTCTGAAAGAAATGCAGAACAATTAGAAGCAAGAGATTAGAAATGCTTTCGGTTTTTCTGTCATTATTATCTTAAGAACAGCTTCAGAATGGGAGCAAATTATTAACAATTGCCCTTATCCAGTTAACTCGTTATCGGAAGGGGAGAGTGTACATATATCGTTGTTAACTAAAGAACCTTCTAAGGAATGCATAAATCATTTACTCGACTATAAAAGCGAGGTGGAGCAATGTTGCATAAGGGGCAGAGAGATTTATTTATATTTGCAACAAAGCATTCGGCATTCTAAGCTTTCTGCTCAACTTCAGAAGGTAGGTGTTCCAGGAACATCTCGTAATTGGAAAACCATTAAAAAGCTCGGAACTATGTTAAATGAAATACAATAAGTAGTTTGAAGAAATCCTTATAATTTCGTTATTCAACTAATACGAAGAGTGTGTTAGTTATTTATTATGTATCTTGCGGAAAAATAGCAATTTTTCTACTTAACATAATGGATCTTATCGGTATTCAAGTTACCTTTATTTAAATAAAAGGAGCAGTGTTTTTAACACACTGCTCCTTTTGCCTTAGCCTATTGTTGACGAAGTTTTTGAATCTCTTCTCTTGTAAGCCCTGTTAGTTCAATAATAGTATCTTCGTCTATTCCTTTTTGAAGCATACCTGAGGCTACTTTTATAACACCTTTTTTTTCAGCTCTTTTCAAAGCTGATTTTTCATCTAACAGAGCTTTTCTTCGAGCTTCATAAGCTAATAATACTTCAGGATCCTGACTGACACGTTCCCATTCATCCATCGCTTTCTTTAATACTTGATCTTCTTGCATCGCAATCTCCTCCAATACTTGAGTGATTTCTTCATCCTCGGATGCTTCAAGCAATAATAACCAGCGTACGAGTCGATCTTCACGAGGGTCAACTTCTCTGTGACGCCACTTAATCAACAATTTCGGGAGCTCCATAAAATGAATTTCGAGCATATCAGTTAAGAGGACTTTCTGTTCTCGCTCGTATAACTGAAAAGTCGAATGATAATCGCTGATATGCGACAAATAACGGAAGTTGACAATGTTAATGGTAATCGTTTTACAAAGCTCCCCATAGTCCATTCCTTCTTTCATTTGACTACTATACATTTTAGACCAGTAATAGAGCGTTCTTTTTTCCATGTCATGCTTATTATTGAGCTGAATCTCGATATTTACACGGCTTCCGTCCTCTAGTTGTGCATGTACATCTAAGATAGAGCGTTTATCTTCTTGATTTTCTTTATTAAAATGGGGATCTAATAACTGAACCGTCTGAATTTGTTTCTCATTTGGGAAACGGAGCGCTGCATTTAAAAAAGCAGCTAAAATGGATTCATTTCCATGTGTGCCAAAAAGAGACTTGAAAGCAAAATCGACACGTAAATCTAATCGTTGCGTCATAACGCCCTCCGTAATTTTATCTTCTTTCTTCCTAGTATATCACGAGTTTTACGTTAATCCTATGCAATGCCTTACTCTGTAAACCTAATTAGTTAGTAAGATGACTACAACAAAACTGTTCGTTGTACTTCAATCAAATTATAGCTAATTTGTATTAAATAAAGAAATTATGGAGAAGTGTTTAATGTAGAAAAAGGTTCTATTTTTCTACAATAGAAGTAATAATTAAAGTGAATTCAACTAAAATAATTTAACTCTTACTCTTATATATAAAATAAAAATTATCATTATTTAATATATAGAATAAATGTTATACTTTTTCGTATAAATAAATATTTCTTGTCTATCTAGCATTTACTGTATTTATTTTGACGTTTATTTGTATAAAAAGGTGTATCTTAAGATACACAAGTAGAAATTATCTTTAACTCTTTTACTCAATCATTCCTTTACCATTTAATTTTCTGAATATTTATGACAAGTTAATCAAAAAAGGTTAAATTATCCATATTTATCTTATATACTAAAAATTAACCAATACACAATAAGAAGGAGGAAGAAATCCTATGATAAGCATAAAAAAAGTTGCTTGTACTCATTATGGAATAAGAATGGACGTTTTTAAACCTGAGGAAATAATTAGTTCCAACCATATGCAGTTCAGAGGATACCTCACTTGTCCTTATTGTGGCGATATCGAAATCGCTCATGAATGCCAAGAAGGAAAATCAAGGTTTGTGGTTGCTGCTAATAGAGATCATACTCATGATTGCCTCTATAAAGAGTCATAAAAAATTAGTCGCTCTAAAAGGATGGATCTTTTTAGAGCGACTAATTTTACTTACACAAAAGTCTTTTCAAAATGGCATATTTTATAGAAGAAACTCGTCAAAAAAGTAGCCTTTGCTCAATGGGAGCAAAGGCTTTTTTAAACTCAGGCAATTGGGAAATACTTTATTAGTTTAGGCTAAATGTAAAATCTACATACATATTTTTAAAACAATATAGGGTTGAATTTTGTAGTGAATGAATATATTATCTAGCATGAACAAGTTTTCATTTCGGCACAGCGCTAATCTCAGGCATGCTTTTTATAATACATTTTTATAATTACTTTATATAAAGAACATACGTTTGACTCATATGCAGAAAATATGATATATTCTTCACCTATACATACTATATACGGTAAGAAGTGAGGTAGTTAAATATGAAAAAAGCTGAATTAATCGATGCAGTTGCAACAAAAACAGAACTAACGAAACAAGATTCAAAAAAAGCTGTAGATGCGTTGTTCGAAACGATTTCTAATACACTTGCAAAAGAAGAGAAAATTCAACTACTTGGCTTTGGTACATTTGAAGTACGTCAGCGTGCCGAGCGTACAGGTCGTAATCCTCAAACTGGCGAGGAAATGACAATTCCGGCTTCAAAGGTTCCTGCTTTTAAACCAGGAAAAGAGTTAAAAGCAGCTGTTAAATAAGTGTTTTAGAAAGCTCTTAGGTTTATTCTTTGAGCTTTCTTCCTGTTGAAAGTTCACAAAGTTTACACAATAAAATGTAAGCGTTTTCCCTAGAGTTATTGTATACTAAATATAAAACAAATAACTTCTAATTTGTATGATTTTCTAACAAATTATACATGATAATTACCTAATTGAATAACAAATTCCTACGTTAGTTATTAGGAAGAAAGGAGAATCGATTATGATATTGAAAGCATTAAGAAAGAAAGGTGTCATTACCATTAATTATTATCAAAACGGTTTATTACAAACATGTAAGGGACGTGTAAGTGATCTTAATCTTCATGACCAAACTCTTTCTCTAGAAGATGAACAACACAATATATTCTCTATTCGTTTAACAGGCATTACTGAAATTCATTAAGCCTATCATCGCATAGTTACATCATTTAATATACTTATTGCGTAGAATGTTAATGATAACGCTATAAAAAAAAGGAAGAGAACTCTCTTCCTCTTTTTTATGATTTATTTACTTTTTAGTATTATTTGTTGTATTCGCCAAGTTGTTGTTCAGCTAATGCTACAAGACGTTTTGTAATTTCTCCACCAACGGAGCCATTAGCACGAGCCGTTGTATCAGGGCCCAGTTGTACGCCAAATTCTTGTGCAATTTCTTGTTTCATTTGATTAACTGCTTGTGCGAAACTAGGAACCACTAAATTGTTTGTACGATTATTCTTTTGATTGTTTGCCATATTCATGATCTCCTTTTTTAATTTGATTAAACGTTTATAGAATGTGAAGATTTTCATCGTTTTATACAGATAATAATATTTATATAACTCCTTAAGGTTCTCTTTTATGCGGGGTTCCGTAAAATAGTCTTATGTAAACAAGAAATGAATATCATATACAGCTTGAAATAGAAAAAACTCCTTGCGCATGAGCAGGAGTTTTTCTCTTATCCAGAAATCCAAAATCGTTAGATACCAAAGGCTGGAGGGTATCTGATTACATTTTGTTCCAACTATTTAAAAATATACTAACAGCAAATGAAAAAAACTGCCCTATGGACATGAGGCAGCTTTTTATAAATGTACATCGAGAAAAAGGAAAACTTTGCTATGGAGATTTCACGTTCTTTTGTAGTTTTCTCAACATATAGAATATTATTCATTATTGCAAGTACGCAATGATCTAAAATTGAATATGACATATAGTCTAAAAAGGTTCACCTTTTTAGACGGCGTTGCACTTTTGAATTATCTGTAACAAAAATGGTCGTTATTGTTACGTTAGATAAACGGTAAGAACAAGATTCTAAAAGATAAACACTCATTAGTTATCAATTGACTTATAGAATCGATTTACGTTACCATTGAACAAACTTAATACTCCACCAAAGGGGAGTAGCTGTACAACAATAGTCGTCACTACGAAACAGAATGTTTCCGGCTTTGTTGGCAATCTTAATTGTTAGCAAGACCTTTGCCTACATTTTTAGTTAGGTGAAGTCTGTGTTTATACATCAAGCGCTTTTACCTACTAAAAAGATAAAAGCGTTTTTGTTTTTATAGATTTAAACTAATTATGAGGAGTGATTAAATCATGTTCAAGAAACTGTTTGATTCACTAATGAATAATAAACATAAGCATTACAGTAGTAGTGATTACAAGAGAGGAAAATCAAAACCTTTTAAGAGTTATAGCAGTAGTGATGATTATAAAAAGGCCGTGATCATCACGGAAGTTATGGACATCATCATTATAAGAGAAAAAGAAAGAGTGGAAGTTTCTTTAGTAGTTAAATAAGAAAAAGGCAACCTTATTCCAAAAGCATTGGAGTGGTACTTTTTAAAGGAATCTATAACTGGAGTTAAGTAATAACATATATTTTTTCTTCATAAAGACTATTTTTGTAGTGACAAGCATATGTATAAAAAGCTCCATACTCCGGAGAAAGAATCCTTGGTGGAAGGCTGATGCAGAATGGGCAGTCTTTGTTGTAGTTATTCTTTATAATTTGTATTAAATATAAATAAGTATAAGCTAATTCTAGAAGCATATGTTTTACCTATCTAAAAGAAGGGAATAATAGAGTTAATTTGATAAAGGGAGTGATTTTATGCAAGCCGATATGACGGTCGAAGAAGTCAAAGCCCAAATCCAGTACTTAGGAACAAATGGACAATCTCTAAAAAAGAAAAAAGTAAAGCAAACGCATCCAAAACTAATGAAAAATGCACTTTATTTTTTCCCTAGCTGGGACCATGCTATGGAAGAAAGTGGTGTAAATAGCGTATAATAAGCAGAAACTCAGTCTTTTTGACTGAGTTTTTTTATTAAATAAGGAAAGCTTTTATAGTCTGCACCTATATATTACTAAACTGTCTTGGGCTAAAATGTGAATATATTTTGATTATACCTAAATGATAGTTGGAGAGAAGGTTGATTTTACTGTATATTTCAACTCTCATATAGACTTGTCTTTTAAATATTAAATTTAGGCTGGATTTTTCCTGCTTTTGAGTAGTACATAGGAAAAAAGCCTAAAAGGTAAAGGGTGATCCAACGATTTTATATTGGATAGAGGAGAAAAGTGGTAAAGACAAATAAAGAATCATATTTTTCAAAATGGACGTTTGATCCAAACGAATAAAAAATTTTCCACGTTAAAGAACAAAAAAAAGATGCCTGTAGGCATCCAGATAAGGCAAGTGAAATATCTCAATAATATAGTCGAACAAGACTATCGATTTATTAAAAAACGAGTTCGGATGATGTTATGATTAAAATCTTTTCGTACAACAAAGAACGTGATTTCTGGAATAGAAGCGATGCATATGATTAAAAAAGAGCAACATGTTTTATAGAACACGTCTGTTCAAAATTAAGTGAAATTCATTCATCAACTATTTGGAACGACTACTTAAGACTAGATTCCACTAGAAAGTCTTTTACCTCTTTATATCTTCCTCAAGTATTTGCTCCAGATCCCGAAAAAACGGGAATTTCTCTTCCATTTATCTAACTTACGAAGTGACAAACATGGGGAATATACATACTTCTAACACAAATAAAGTGCCAATTTTAAAGGTCAATTTATTCCCACTGCATTATATGCTTTAGTTACTGCCGTAACTTCTTTTGATTTTTCTCCATAAAGGTCTGTTGCAGATTGAATAGCTGCTTGACGCATCATACTAAAATTGGAAGTAGCTGTTAGATAATTTGTCAACGCCCGATAATAGATTTGTTCTGTTGCTTTACGACCAACACCCTCTACCTTTACTCCATAATGTGTGCCACCTTCGGATATAAGATAAGCAGCCTTATTATTAATCGATGAGTTAGTATGAACACCTCCATTATCTTCTGATCCAATATATCGTTTACTGTAATGATCAGGATAACCCTGAGAAGCTGGATCTTTTAGTGAACGGAGGGAATCATTTGTAATAGTTGGCGTGTAGATATCTTCACCAACTTCCCAATCGTTTCGGTCTACCATGGCTCCCATAATATCGGATAATGACTCATTTAAGGCACCTGATTCATTTTGGTATTCCAATTGTGCCGTGTGTTCGGTTACTCCGTGAGTGATTTCATGGGCCACCACATCTAAACCCGCAGAAAAAGGAATAAATGTTTTTCCATCACCATCACCATACATCATTTGCGCACCATTCCATGCTGCATTATTCCATTTGGATCCTACGTGTACCGTAGAGTTCAATTTCATACCTGCATTATCCAGTGAATTACGTCCAAATACATTTTTATAATAATCGTACACCTTTTCAGCATTCACATGTGCATCAACTGCTACAGGATCACTAAAATTCTGAGTTTTACTTCTAATTTCGAAACCAGTGAATCCTGTGGTTTGTGAAAGTATCTGGTAAATTATTTCGTTTATATTTAGTGCATTAAATGTGTTAATCCCATTGCCTCTAGTCTCATCTGCTAGAAAATAGTTATTATTTTTATTAGTAACTTCAAAAGTTTCCTTATTTCCTAAAACTCCTGTTCCTTTACCAGTAACCTCGTCAATTGCATTGTACTGATTAATTATTTTTCCATTTGTAGCATCAATAAAATAATGCCAAAATCCTGGAGATGGAGTAGAAGTAGAAGCTTTGATAACGTAAGCAAGGTAATATTTATTTTTATATTCATAGATATAAAGTTGATGACTAGGTTTTGCATCATAGTGATCAACCTTACCTATTTTATTTTCAATATCTTTTTGTGCAATCCTAACTGCTTTATCAGCTGAAAAAGCGGCAACCGTAGGAATATTCTTATTTTCTAAATCAGGGGAAACTTGTCCAAAAAATGCTTTAACGTTATTGTTTTTGTCCAAAGAAATTGTTTGATTGAAACCATACATAGGTATATTTTTATGCTTTTGAATTAATTTATAATGATGAGTTTTGTTTTTTTTATCCGTTTCCTCTTTTAATATAGAAAACTCATTTTTAGCCCCTTCATCTAATTTAAAGACTTTTTTCCTAGAGTCTAAATAAGAAAAAACAATATTTTTTTTGTTAGTAGTAGGGTTTTTAAAATTTTTATTGTTTTCGATGATAAATGACGGTGTTTTATATTTGGAATTGAACTTTATAGTACTCTCTGCTGCGGATACATTGGGGCTACTGGCTATAAATGTACCAAAACTAATAGATAAAGCTAACGAAAGACATACTGCTTTTTTCTTCAATTAATCTCACTCTCCAATAGTAAAATAGGGTTTTGACATACAAATATAAGGTTAATTTAAAATAGGCTATAAATTTAAAACATACTGATATTATTATTCTAAAAAATGTTTAATGGATATGAATAAGGATTTTCAAAAAAATCCGCGCCAATAAAATACATAATATAACAAAAAAAACCAATTGCCAATGATTATCGTGCAAAAAATACATTTTTTATATTTTAAGGATAAAAAAGGGGTCTGATATAAAAAGTTTAAGATACTTGCAAGTACTCTCTAACTTTTGGATGTACTGATATTATTACTCTACAAAAGGTGAGTGATCGGTATAGAAAATGAAGATTTGTTTAAATAGAAACATTATTAGCCTGATGTTATTTTACTAACGATAAGATGGTATCTACGGTACCGTCTTAGTTTTCGTAATTTAGTAGAAATGATGAATGTTATTTTTTATAAATTATTCCATAAATGGTTGTCTAAAGTAATTATTTTCAATATAATAACAATATCGAAATCAAGAATATTCCAATATTTAGATAGAGATATTCTAGGAGGTAATTTATGTTTAAGGTCAAGATTTCTGGCATTGGTAAGACAGTCGGGTCAAGAGTTGTAGCGAGTACGGAACTAGAAAAAGTAATGGATGTAAAGCCTGGTTGGATTGAAAAAGCAACAGGAATTAAATCACGTAACTATGTAGACTTTGAAAATGGAGAAACTGCATTAACGTTAGGTGTAAGTGCTGCTAAGAAAGCAGTTGAAGATGCAGGGATTACTCTTGATAAAATCGATTGCATCATCGGTGCCAATGGTTCTCCACTTCAGGCGATTCCATGTGCAGCTGCGCTCTATCAACAGGAGTTAGGTTTAGGTGATAGTGGTGTACCGTCATTCGATATAGACACTACATGTTACAGTTTCGGTGTTGCATTATTTTTAGCGTCTGGTCTTGTTGATTCTGGTTTATATAAGAACATACTTATCATCAGTGCTGATGCACCAAGTCCGACATTAGATATTACTGATAATGAAGTTCGTGCATTATTCGGTGATGGTGCAGGGGCAGTAGTTCTAACAAAAACAAGTGAGGATGAACCAAGCAGAGTTCATCATTTCAAGATGAATACATACGGATCAGGTGCAAGTTTCACTGAAGTAAGAGGTGGCGGCACATTAAAGCATCCTAACCATCCTGAAACAACACCACTAGATAATGTTTTCCATATGGAAGGCAAGAAAATTTTTAAATATGCTGTTAGATATCTTCCGAGTTACTTTGAAAGTTTCTTTGTTGATTCTGGTATTAATCAGAAGGAATTAAAATTTATTCTTCCTCATCAAACAAGCAAGCATGGAATCGATATTTTCAGAAAATTCGGTTTTGCTTCAGAACAAATTGCTAGTCATTTAAGTATACATGGTAACTGTATCGCAGCTTCAATTCCAATGTTATTACACGATTACATCAAGAACGGTGAAATTAAGCGAGGCGATCAAATTCTATTATTTGGTACATCAGCCGGCCTTTCTTTAGGTGGGTTAGCTTTAACATACTAAACTATTAACTTACTTATCATCAAGATGTAAAAATATAACGGACAATAAGGAGGGAATAACAATGACAAAAGAAGAAATTTTAGTAAAAGGTAAACAAATTATCGTAGAACGCTTAGCAGTTGAAGAAGAAAAAATCAATTTAGAGTCTAATTTTAAAGAAGATCTTGGTGCTGACTCTCTTGACATTGTAGAGTTAATCATGGAGTTAGAAGATCAATTCGAATTAGAAATTCCAGATGAAGAAGCTGAAAATTTTTCTACTGTTGGAGAAGTAGTTGATTATTTCTATAATCACCTTCAAGGAAAATTAGTTAAGTAATAATTTAATAATACCTATCTATTGATAGGTATTTTTTATATATTTCAATATGACATTTCAACATAATTAAAACTAAATATTGCAGTAACTACTTTAGTTAAACTTATCCAAAATTTTAAAACAACAATAAAGGAGGGAAGTATAAGTGACTATGCTAGATAAGAGGACGTATCATTTTCGAAAGTTAATAATTGTATTATGGGTACTAGGAGTGGTTGTATTAGGCACATGTGCTTCTAAACTGCCAAATATTCTTGTGGGTGATGGTTTTGAAACTGACGGTACATATGCAAAAGTACAAGACATATTAAAGGAAGATTTTAAATCACCAAATTCAACTTTAATACTCCTATTTGAAAAGAAACAAAATGTAAATGAAGAAGAAATGAAATCATTTATCGAAGATACTTTAAACAATATAAAGGACACAAAAGGTCTAGTCGAAGTTAAATCTCCTAATGAGAAGAAGGAACAACGTAAAGATAACTTAGCCTATGCAACATTAGGTTTTGATAAAGACTTCCATGATATGAAATATATTTTAGAGGAGCTTAATAAAAAAATCAAAGACAGCAAAAATATAGAAGTAGGCTTAACAGGAACAGCACTTGTCAATGAAGATTTGAATACAGCGAGTCAACATGATTTGAAGCAAGCTGAAATGATTGGTTTACCAATTGCCTTAGTTGTCTTATTGCTTGCATTTGGAGGACTTGTCGCAGCTTCAATTCCACTTATTATTGGAATTGTATCTGTAGTTTCCTCAATGGGTGTGTTATACCTTATAGGTCAAGAACTAGATTTATCGATCTTTGTATTAAATATTGTTCCGATGATTGGTTTAGCCCTTGGAATCGATTTCTCTTTAATATTTATTAATCGCTTTAGAGAAGAATTGAAAAGTGGAAATATCCAAGAAGCTATAGCAGTATCCGTAAGGACAGCTGGAAGGTCCATCGCCTTTTCTGGTTTGTGTGTTCTCCTCGGCCTCTCCGGAATGCTATTTATCCAAGTTGAAATATTCAAAACAGTTGCTATTGGTGGTATGGTAGTAGTTCTTGTTTCTGTTCTATCCGCATTAACATTCTTACCTGCTTTATTAGCTGTAATTGGTAAGAATATTAACAGCTTAATGATTATTAAAGTAAAAGAAACAGAAAGAAATAAGTGGTATTCCTTTGCAAAGTTCGTTATGAAACGTCCAGTCATTATGACTCTTTTAGGCTTCTCGATTCTTTTGATGGGAGTTATTCCAGTATCTAATATTAAATTAAGCATTCCTGATGCTTCTTCGCTTCCAAAAGATTATGAAACAAGAACTGCATATGAAAAATACGAACAAGAATTTGTAGGGAAGAACAATTCGGAAGTTGTTATTATAGCTGAGGCTAATAAAGAAATAACAGAAAAGGAGTCTTTAAAGCAAATTGAATCCCTAATTAAAAGTTTGAAAGAAGAAAAAATCGTAACAAATATCAATTCCATTTTTTCTTCAACCAAAAACCCTGATTCTGATAAGCTTTATGCTATGCTACAAGACCCGCAAGCAAAACAAAACATACAACCTATACTTAATAAATTAGTAAAGAAAGACAAAACAATTTTAACAGTGCAATTAAATGAAAGTTTTGATTCTGAAAAAGCACAAAATTTTGTCCGTAAATGGGATGGGCAAGATGGGGACGTTAAGCTTTTAGTTGGCGGGTTACCGAAATTTAATCAAGAAATTTATGATGAAATTTTTGATAATATTGGTTATGGTTTAGCTATCACGCTTTCTTCTACTTTTTTGATTTTAATGTTAGCGTTCCGTTCCATCATAATTCCTCTAAAAGCGATTATCATGAATGTTATCAGCTTAAGTGCTACATTTGGAATTTTAGTTTGGCTATTTCAAGAGGGGATGTTCGGATTAGATAAGGTAGATTCCATTGGGCTTATGATACCAGTATTTATTTTTGGTATTGTATTTGGGTTATCAATGGACTATGAAGTATTCTTGATTTCAAGAATACATGAAATCTACGAAAAAACAGGGGATAATAATAAGGCTACTTTAGAAGGACTCACTTCCACTAGCAAAATTATTACTTCTGCAGCACTAATCATGATAGTTGTTACCGGAGCTTTTGCTTTTACAGGCGTTGTTCCAGTAAAACAAATGGGAATTGGAATAGCATTATCGATTTTTATTGATGCAACAATAGTACGCATGCTAATAGTACCATCATTAATGAAATTAATGGGCGATAAAAACTGGTGGTTCCCAAAAATCTTAAAAGCAAAGCTTAAAAATAATGTATTTAAACATTAGTATTCATAAAAAGAACTGGGAAATCCTAGTTCTTTTTTGATGATTTACGAAGTTAGTGAAAAGGTTCTGATACAAGTGACTTGAAATTGCAATTAATCTTTAAAACTTAGACATGCTGATACTATTACTCTAAAAAGAACGTGATCAGTATCGAAAAGGAAAAACTATTAAAAAGGTATATCTTAAGATGCACCTTTTTATCGTAACAAATGCAATGAAGAAAATATTAAATGTCAAACATTTAATAAATATCTTTTTACATAAAAGAATAATAACCAAAGTGTTAGATAATAAATAACATTTACTTTTACGTTATATATAAAAGTAAATGTTAAAATATTTTAGTTAAGGTTAGTTTATAAATTATTCATCTTGTAGAAAAACAATATATTTTGCTTCCATAAATTCAAGAGTTAAAGAAAGCACAACAATCAAAAAAGCCTTGTTCTATCCTCTAAGAGCAAGGCTCTTTTTTAAGTTACATGTTGTTTTTTCGGTTCTGGTGAAAAAACTACTCGCTAGAAGCATAGAGTATCAATCTCCTTTAAATTTCTAACTATGAAGCTAATCCAAACAATTTATGTATAAATTCTTTTTGGTTTTGGGCAGACGTCATCCTTTGATGAATCTGTTCCTTTTAATCATGCTCATAGTTTCAACACCATTAAATATAGAAGTAGCTGTTTTATAAGACTTGAATCCTAACATAGAACGCACACGTCTCATTAAACCTTCTTACCTATTCAAAGGAAAGTATATACTTACTTATATTGTATTTAACCTCTTCCAAGTAACGATTTTAGTTAAACTCATCACGTTTTGTTTCTAATCGACGTCTAGTTCTTTTCTCCTTTTCACCCTCCATTGAGATCCACTGTTTAACTCTTTCCAATCGAGAGTTAAATGCCCTTTGATATAAACCGGTTAATCGATATTTGAAGAAGTGTTTTACTTGTATTTTTATATATGCCTCAGCGTAGGAGAAAAAACCAAGCTGTTGAAAGAGAAACCATTCCATTATCTCTTCTATGTGTACAGGATCTTTCCAACAGTTCATAACTACATTATTAAATTGCCAGGGTTTAAATATGCCAGGATAAACAGCATCAATCACTTTGAATGGGGATTGCTCAAAAACAGAAAAAACACCTAATAAACGATGTTTCTTAAAGAAATGATGATTAATCTTAGAAGGAATATCTTCAAGACTAATTTCTACTTCAACTTCAATCACGTACTGAACTGCTTGAATGGCCCTCTTTCTGCCTTTTTCCCCAATCCAATATCCATTTGGAACTTGTTGAAACTCCCATGGCTTAAATTTACCTGGATAGGCATTTTGAATTACATCATAATAATTCCAACCATGTAAATTGGCAGGCGATTTTAAGCGATGAGACCATAGAGTACTTGCTTTTACCTTCAAGGGAATGTCATTAACTTTAATCGATAATAGTTCTTCTAGTAAATAACGTGTCATATACGCCAAATATTTCTTTCCTTCTTCTCCTATAAAAAAACCATCAGGAAACCGTCTTCTTTTTCCTTCTAAAGCTTCACTATACATCTCTATCACTTCTTCTCGATTCATTATTATATGATTAAGCCCCTATCTAAAATGATCTTATCATTATTATGGTTAAAAATAGAAGAACTATACGATAAAAGAAGAGGCTGAATTATTGGTAAATGAACATTCCTTCTACCTATAGATCTGATACCATCTGTAAAATGTTTCAAAAAAATAATTGGCTTAAATTTTCTCTGTATAAAAATGAAGAGAAGAAGAACACTACCTGTAAATAATAGAATTTTCTATTGGATAAATCTTGGAATTTTATAGATGCTTGTTTCTAAAATCAATCTTGGTATAAGCATACATAAGGTGGTTAATATGTGGAAATCAATTGTTTCCTATCTTCCAGAATGGCCTGCTTTTATACAAGCGTTTATAGTGTTTGTCATTCCATATATAATCTCTAAATTATTTAGTTGGATTCATACCTCAGAGGAAGAGTGATGATAATGAAAGAACGGAAATCAAAGATTAGAAAAATAGGAAAACATGCTAATAAAGATGAAAATGAACAGGGGTCTATGTCTCAAACTTCAACCGATCAGTTTATAGATGATTTTACTTTAAATCTAGAAGTAGTTAGAAAAGAAATTGGTCATAACTGGGATGTTCATTTTCGGGATTTTACTTTAGGGCGTGCTGGTATTCAGGCATGTATTATTTTTGTGGAAGGTCTATCAGATAAAGATCTCATTGATAAACATATTATGACATCATTAATGGTTGATTTTTCAGCAGAATACAAACAGGAACAGCCATACATAAAAGAAAGCCTTTCAAACGAATTTATAAAAAAACAAGTGTTACCGATTAGTGATGTAGAAGAGGTTCAATCTATTAAAGAGTTAGTATCAAAAGTTTTAACAGGTTCTACCGCACTTTTAATTGACGGATTATCACATGCATTCATTCTTGGTACAACCAAATTAAAAACAAGGACGATTGAAGAGCCAGTATCAGAGGCATTAGTGAGAGGCCCACGAGTAGGCTTCACTGAATCCTTAAGTGATAACACATCGCTTTTAAGAGGAACTGGAGATATTGAGAATTTATCGTTAGTAAAATTTCAAGTAGGGAAACGTTCAAAAAAAAATCTAGTTGTTGCTTACATAAAAGAAATTGTTAATCCAGAATTAGTCCAAGAAGTAGAAAAGCGAATTAAGAAAATTGACCTTGATAATGTGCCAGAGTCTGGTTATGTCGAACAACTCATCGAAGATAATTATCTTAGCCCCTTTCCACAGGTACAGAATACCGAGCGTCCTGACCGTGTAATTGCCGCCTTAATGGAAGGTCGGGTAGCCATCTTATTAGACGGGACGCCCTTTGCTTTGATTGCTCCAGTTACATTCAGCATGATGTTACAGTCACCAGAAGATTATTATGAAAGGTGGATCCCTGGTACATTCATTCGTTTCCTTCGTTATATCTCAGTGGTTCTTTCTCTTTTTACACCAGCTTTGTATATTGCTTTTATCTCATTTCATCCAGGGCTAATTCCAACTAAGTTAGCCATTTCCATTATAGGAACGAGATCGGGAGTTCCATTTCCAGCCCTTATCGAAGCATTATTTATGGAGATAGCTATCGAAGTTTTGAGGGAAGCCGGACTCCGGTTACCGAAGCCAATTGGTCCAGCTATGGGAATTGTCGGTGGATTAATCATTGGAGAAGCTGCTGTGCAGGCAGGGATTGTGAGCCCCATCTTGGTGATTGTAGTGGCGTTAACTGCGATTTCATCGTTCGCCATTCCGCATTATAGTGTAGGGATTACATTACGTATTCTTCGCTTCATAGCCATGCTTTGTGCTGCCATACTTGGATTATATGGAGTCGTTTTATTTTTCCTTTTTATGACCAGCCATTTAGTAAAACTAAAAAGTTTTGGCGTACCTTATATGAGCCCAGCTGTTCCTTATCGTTTAAGTGAATGGAAAGACTTGATGGTCCGCATGCCTCTTATGATGATGAAAAAACGTCCGAAGATGATGCATACGAAAGATCCTATACGTAAAGGATAACCTATCGTGAAAGGAAGAGGAAAGGATGATTCTTAGTCCAAAAGATCAAATAACAACTCCCCAAGCAGCTGTTATTGTTATCAACTTTATACTTGGTACAGGAATTCTCACCTTACCTAGAACATCTGTCGAGAAGGTGCATACACCAGATGTGTGGCTAACCGTTATTTTAGGCGGTCTAATCGCGACGATGGCAGGAGTAGTCATGGTAAAGCTAAGTCAACAGTTTCCCCAAAGAACCTTTTATCAATACAGCCAAGAAATTGCAGGAAAATGGGTGGGTGGATTACTTAGTTTACTTATTATAGGTTACTTTCTTACAACTTCCGGATTTCAAATTCGCTCACTAACAGAAGTAACACAGTATTTATTGCTAGAAGGCACTCCCACCTGGGCCATTATTATGCCATTTATGTGGGTGGGGCTCTATCTAATGGTGGGAGGAATCAATCCAATTGCCCGTCTGTTTGACATTATATTACCTATTACGGTTATTCTTTTTTTGCTGGTTGCCTTTATGAGTATCAAAATATTTGAAGTGGATAATCTGCGCCCAGTACTAGGAGCGGGCATCATCCCTGTACTGAACGGGGTAAAGACAACAGCTCTCGCATTCACAGGCCCTGAAATTATGCTTCTACTTGTGGCATTTATGAAGCAGCCGAATAAAGCAATAAAAGCTACCTTAGTTGGAATCTTTATATCTTCAATTTTTTACATAATAACCGTTGTAATGGTCCTAGGAGCGTTGTCTGTCGATGAAGTGATGACCAGAACATGGCCAACACTAGATCTCATACGTAGCTTTGAGTTAACTGGTTTGGTTTTCGAACGATTCGATTCTCTATTGCTGGTGATATGGATTATGCAAATGTTTACTACCTTTAGTATAGCTTATTATGCTGCTGCTCTAGGTCTGGCACAACTTTTCAAAAAGAGCATCCATCCATTTATATATGGATTAGTTCCAATTATCTACCTCATCTCAATGACTCCAAAAAATAATAATGACTTATTTAAGCTTGGGGATATAATCGGCACTATTGCATTGTTTTTATTTGGCTTACTCCCACTGCCCCTCCTTATTGTCGCGAAATGGAAAGGAAGAAAATAATGAATATAAGTCAACACTATATACGGTTTCTCTTAGTGTCGATGTCTGTCCTTTTGCTTTTTTCTCTTACAGGATGTTGGAGTAGTCATGAAATAGAAGAGATAAGCCTAGGTGTAGGGGTGGCATTCGATAAAGGAGAAAAGTCAATTATAGAAAAAAAGATAACTGAACGGGGGGAAGAGTATCCAAGAAAAGATTCAATTACCACAACTTATCAGCTTATTACTCCACAAATAGCAAGTTCAACGAATAAAGAAGGTGGATCGCCACAAAAATCTTATGTGAATATGTCTGAAACGGGAGATTCCATCCTTCAACAAGTTCGTGAGTTATCATTAAGAACAGAAAGTCCTTTTAATGCTACTCATATGAAGGTCATTGTAATCGGTGAAGAACTTGCACAATCATATAATTTAGAACAATTACTTGATCAATATCTTCGAGATAACGATTTTAGACCAAGCTGCCTGGTGTTTGTTAGTAAAGGAAGAGCCAGCGACACACTAGAATCAAAAGTAGCAGGAGAAGTTCCCGCATTTCGCCTGTATGGAATGGTAGATAATGCATATCGAACAACAAGGATTTTACCTCCTATGCCGATCATTAAGGTAGAGAGTAGGCTACAATCAGGATCGAGTTTTCTTTTACAAAATGTAATCTTAAAAAATGGGGAAACAAAATTTGTAGGAGCTGCCGTGATAAAAGGAAAGACAAAGAAACTGCGTGGTTTTTTAAATGAAAAGGAATTGGAGGGAATAACATGGTTAACAGGCAAGGGAAAGGGCGGTGTGGTGAAAAGTTTTGATAAACAGACAAATGAACTAATTGTATATGAAATAGAATCTATGAAAAGTAAAATTACACCTCATGTTAAAGGAAACAATATCTCTTTTGATGTACACATTGAATCAGAGGGAAGGCTATCTGAAAATTGGGTGGCCTCAGGAAACCCATTTGAAAATCAATTTTTACAGAAGGCACAAAAAACTTCAGAAAAAGAAGTAGAGCATATGGCGCGGAATGTAATAGAAAAAATGCAAAAAGAATACCAAGTCGATGTTGCAGGCTTCGGAAATCAATTGAGAATTAAGTATCCTAGAGTATGGATGAGGGTCAAAGAGAATTGGGATCAAACATTTAGTGAAGTTCCGATTAACTATGATGTGAAATTAACGATTAAAGATTATGGAACGTCAGGATCAAAGAAGTGAGTCTTCAAGTTTAACTTTGCTTGTTTCGATGCCAAAAGTGAAAGAAAGCTCAAAGGAATAACCTTAGAGCTTTCTAAAAAATATTTACCATATACTTATTTAAGAGCTTCTTTTAATTCTTTTCCGGGTTTAAACGCAGGAACTTTTGAAGCTGGAATCGTCATTTCTTCACCAGTTTGTGGATTACGTCCTGTACGAGCTACACGTTCACGCACTTCAAATGTGCCAAATCCAATCAATTGAATTTTTTCTTCATTAGCAAGCGTATTAGATATTGTTTCGAGTAACGCATCTACAACTTTTTTTGAATCTTGTTTCGTTAGTTCAGATTTTGTTGCAACCGCATCGATTAATTCAGCTTTTTTCATATTTAAGTACCTCATTTCTTACTACATGTATAGTATGTATGTGTAAAACATGTTATTGGAAATCTGAAAAAAAGAACTGAAGGTTCAGAGCAGCCTAAGTTTAGGTTGCATTTCTTCCTCCCGGCTGAATAGGTCACGTAACTAAAATATATCATAATTTCCTTTTATAACTACTGATAACAAAAAACCTACTCGATTGAGTAGGTTTTTTGCCTTTACACAGAAATGGGGTAAAAGAGACTAAAGGGAAGTCTCCTATATTCAACTGTCCTGGGAATCAGTCGAAACTAAGGTTTGAAGGGTCCTTTTAATTGATAAAGATTATCATTATCAATTAAAAGGATTATATCATTCACTTAACCTTCTTGTCTAGTTCTTTGTGATATTTAGGGTTAACGATTATTTGTAGCCTTTTCTAGTAGGATTAAAGTGAAACGTACCTAAAACATAAAGAGCTTTATTTAAAAAATACATTTTACTTTTTAAAATAGACAGACCAAGCAAATTTTCTCTTGCTAATAATTATTTTCACAAGAAAAAGGAGCTTAACTAGAATATAATTGACATTGATAATCATTATCATATAAAATGATAATGATTATCAATGTCAATTATAAAGTTATTTATAAATGAAAAAAGTTTCAAGAAAGTATATAGACGTAAAGGAGAATTGTATATGGATACGCATTTCATAATAATGAAGCCATTTTGCCACGAAGTAGGGTGCTGTTGTCCAGAACAACAGCATCAACATATGATTAACTTCCGTCAAGGAGATATTTGGACAATTACAAACAACCGGAAATACGTCGATGGCTTAGGATGGTACTGTTTAATCGATATTAATAACGAATTTCAGTTCTTTATCTATGTTGATGATATTCAGGAGTTACATGCTAAGGGTAGCATTTGCTCTATCTGGGATTTAGACCTAAAGATTAATTATTTGAACTTTAAAATAAACAAAGCACTCGATACACACGACAGAGAGGCATTTCTTTCTCTTTCTAATGAGCTGCGCCATGCACAACAGGTAAAGAGTAAAATGAACTATGCTCATGTGCAGAATGTTTAAACAAGCTGAAAAACTTCAAGAGGAGAAACAGTATGACTAAAATTCTTATTGCATACGCAAGCATGTCGGGCAATACTGAAGAGATTTCTGAACTGATAAAATCAAATCTCGAACCTTTTGGTTACCATATAGACATGGAGGAAATTGAACACTTGGATATACAAAAGCTGGTAGAGTACGATGGTATTTTATTAGGTGTATATACATGGGGAAATGGAGACCTACCATACGAGGTTGAAGACTTTTATGATGAAGTTGAAAATGTTGATTTAATGGGTAAAAAAGCTGCAATCTTCGGTTCTGGTGATCGTTCTTATCCTGAATTTTGTGCAGCTGTTGATTTATTAGAGGAAAAACTAGAACTTTGTGGAGCAGAAATTGTACAAAAAGGATTAAAAATCGAGCTTGCTCCGGAAACAGAAGAAGACATTGAACATTGCAATTCCTTTGCAATCAGCTTTTCCAAAAGCTTCGAGGAATCTTCACTATGAAAAACATGTCCAGTTCAACAGCTGTGACTAGAACTGAAAACAAAACAGAAAAATTATCTCGTGATACATAGGATTTTCTTATTGGGAATTGAAACATGTATTAAAATTTTAATGTCTTATTGTACATGGGGAATTTGTTCATCAGAAAACTTGATAAAAGGTCAGTATCAGCAACCTCCAACTTGTTAATCATAACAAAAGAGGAGGTGTGATAATATGGAGCAAAATATTCTCTGTGAAGTAAACAACTGTAAATACTGGCATTCTGGCAACAAATGTACTGCTGATGAGATATATGTTGTCAGCCATAAAGGCAAACAGGCATCAAATAGTGAGGATACAGATTGTAAAACATTTATACCAGAAGTTTAATAAATAAGGGTAGCCATAAGAGAGATGGTTACCCTTATTTATTAATAGTATTGATACTAATAATCATTTTCATTCATGATTATTTAATTTTTAACTTCTTTTCATTTTAAAATAATAAGTAATGTGCTCTCTCTACTTTTTCTTCTACATATTCAAGTGAATAGTTACCAAATGGATCTGCTAAATTACCAAGAGCTCGTGAAAGATTATCTATTACTACTTTTGATGTAGAAGAGTCATTAAATTCATCATCTACATTCATCTTATCCATTATTTCATGTGCTAGATGTTGGATTCTGCGTAATCGTATCTCTTCTTTCTCACATCGTTTTCCTCCTCGATATAAATTTACATCGTTTAAATATACGGAGGAGACATAGGTTTTATGAAAACCTTTTAATTCATTTAATAAAGTAAGATAAGAAATGTTCGATAAAACTCATAGATCAAGGTTTATTGAACGCTTTTATCTTTCTAAAAACTCCATTATAGTAACCAAATCTGTATATTGTGCAGATAAGAAAAGAGGAATAAGAACTACCCTATTTTTCTTGTCTGCAGATTTTACATTTTTTAATTGAGTGTTTAATATATGCTTTTCCTTTACATGATTGAGAGCAGTATTTTGCATTTTTGTTATAACTTTCAAAATCAGAATCACACATCTGACAAATAAATTGAGCCAAGGTTCTATTCACTCCTATTGAATATTAATCATCAAGATTATAGTATACAAAATGAATTTTTAATTATTGTAGTTAGGCTACATACAGTTCTATTAAAACTATAAATTATTTTATAATCCTATTGACAGTATACCACTATTCATAGCATTATAAATAAGAATGAAAATCATTATCATATTTACTGGGGGAGAAAATATGCGTACATATTCAAAAGCTGTGCTTGCTTTGGTAACTGCTCTTTTTTTAGTTTTCATGGCTGCTTGTGGCAGTAATGGGGCTTCAAAGGAAGAGTCAGGATCAAATTCAAAGGAAGAAAAAGCTTACACAGTTAAGCATGCAATGGGAAAAGCAGAGATTCCTAAGACACCTAAGCGTGTAGTCGTTTTAACAAATGAAGGAACGGAAGCTTTACTAGCAATGGGTATTAAACCTGTTGGGGCAGTGCAATCCTGGTTAGGTGATCCTTGGTATGACCATATTAAAGGTGATATGAAGGGTGTTCAAGTTGTCGGTACAGAAAGTGAAGTTAGTATTGAAAAGATTGCAGCATTGAAACCAGATTTAATTATCGGGAATAAAATGCGTCAAGAAGCTGTTTACGATCAATTAAGTCAAATTGCACCAACTGTATTCTCAGAGACATTAAGAGGAGATTGGAAAGAAAACTTTGAATTATATGCTAAGGCTACAAACAAAGAAGCAAAAGGAAAAGAAGTATTAGCTGACTTTGATCAACATGTTAATGATGTTAAAGAAAAGCTTGGTGATAAAGTGAATCAAGAAGTATCTGTTGTTCGCTTTATGCCAGGAACAGCTCGTATCTACTATACCGATTCTTTCTCAGGTGTAATTTTTAAACAATTAGGATTTAAACGTACTCCAGAGCAAGAAAAAATGTTCAAAGATAATAGCAAACTAGGTAACCTTGCTGTAGATGTTGGAAAAGAAGTTATACCTAAAATGGATGGTGACGTTATGTTCTACTTTACATACGCTCCAAAAGGTGACAATGAAGGTGTAGCTATGGAAAAAGAATGGACCAATGATCCACTTTGGAAAAATTTAAAAGTTTCTAAGGCTGGAAATGCGCATAAGGTTAGTGATGCAGTTTGGAATACTGCTGGCGGTGTAATTGCAGCTAATCAAATGTTAGATGAACTTGAGAAAATAATGGTAGATAAATAAGTTATAATTAAGTTTTTATGTTATAATAATAGTACTCTTATAGAGGATTTTCATTAACCGAAGAAACCAGCTATTTTATATAGCTGGTTTTTTTGTTCCCTGAATATAGTTTGGTTAAGATAATCTTTTCCTGTAAAGTTCTTTATAGTAACTAGCTTTTTATATCATACACAACTTAAAAACAGAAGAGACTACTGGCCTCCGGAATGGGAAGAGATAGTTTTTTATTTTTAAGGTGTATAAGATATACACCCTTAGTTAACATAATCACCGTTCTAGGTAGTAAAAATAAAAGATGGTGAAAGAGAAACTTCTTTCACCATCTTTTATTTTGCTTTTAAATCAAATTCTTCTGTTTTACCGTCCCATTTGATAGTTACATGAAAGGGTTCAGAACTATCTTGTTTTGCACATCCTTCACAAGCATCATTGATACTCATTTGGCCATCCACTGGTGTTGAAGTTTTATCGATACTGCCATAATTACCTTCAATTTTATATGTAACTTCTCCAATATTATCTTTATTGTCTCCCTTATAAATAATACTTCCTTCACCATTTTCCCTATCCTTATCTTGAGTTAAGAAGTATTGAGACTTCCAATTATCACTTTCCCCTTCAAAGCGTAAACTCTTATCTTCTTCACTACAGCTAGCAAGAAGAATCAATGTACAAGCAAATACCATGACCAAACTGAGTTGTCTAAATTTCAAATTTATGTCCTCCTAACAATATCTACTTTTATGTTAACACATCCAATTTCGATTAAGGTGAAAAATGTATATTATATGCAATCCTTGTTAACATGGTGTAACTTATCGGCAGAAATAAAGCCCTAAAAGTGTTCAACACTCATAGAGCTCTATTTCTTATACCTATTATGTATGTACCTACTGTTTCTGCTGACTTTGACTAGACAGATATTCAGATACATCATTTGGAACTTTAAGCTTTAAATTAAGATTTTTAATTTCAACGTCAATATAAGGAATACCTTTGTAAGTAGTAATTGTAGCAACTTGTTTAAGTTCTTTTTTACCCTTATTTGATGCCTCTCCCAATTTAACAGTTCCTTCTTGATACATTTTATAGACATTCTCTTTCTTAGCATCGGCAGGGAGATCTGCAACATTCCATTTATCAACTTTTAGTTTATTGATAAATGTATTTATATCTTGCTTCTTATCAATAGTATCTAATACTATTTCTGGATGATTTACAGATGATACTTCTACTTTTTTAGCTTGGTCAAATCCTAAGTCTACGTCTTCCTTCATCTCTTTTTCCTTTGAGCTACAACCAAACAAGAGTATAGATATACTCAAAGCTACTATGACCCCAATATAAACTTTTTTCATAAATATCCTCCATGTACTATCCATTAATTTACATAGAAAATTTTAACATTAATTTCCCCTTATTACTATACATCTAGAGACGTAGATTTCTATAAATCTCATATACAAATTTAGTTAACATAAAACAAATTACAGGAACTAAAGCCCCTTTATCCTACAGAATAGAATAAAGGGGCTTTAATTACCTATAATTACTTTCTATAAGTGTGCCCAAATTATCTAAATCTTGACTGATATTTAGGATAATTAAATAATGCCATTCTCCTTTACGTTTCCCTAAATTTACTACTTGATGGACTTCAACTTGATCATTTTCATATTCTCTAGCTGCTTCACACATTTCCCACAACTTACTGCCAAACTCTGTGTTATCCCAATTTCTTATTGTCAAATCAATATAAGACTGGCTCTTTTTTAAATTCATATCCCACTCCCCTTATTACTAAAAATAACATTAAAGTAATAGTTTGGGTTAAAAATAGTTCACATAATGGATTTCATCGGAAATAAAAAGCCCTGAGAAAATAAATTTTTCTAGGGCTTTAAAATTTATGTAAGTAGATATCTACTCGCTTTTCCATTCTTTAAAACGTTCATTAAGTTTGCTTTTCACGATATTGTAATTATCCAACGTATCATTTACTTCATAAACAGAACTAACATCAGAGAATAGGTCTGCATAATCTTCAAAATATATTCCTGACTCATAATAATCTTGGGTAAAAGCATTTCCTTCTTTACTTAACATGTCACTTGCTAGTACGCCATCCCAATTCATATATATTTCCGTTCCTGATAGTAGATTTTGTTTAAACTTTGCTATTTCATTAGAGGAAACCTCTTTAAACTCCTTGCTATACAAGTTATTATCTATAACCCATCCTAAATACATTCCTGTATGTACAAATCCTTGATCTTCATCTAATTCTTCTGGAAAGTCCCCTTCATAATGCCATTCTGCTTTATCATAAGCCATCGTCATATCATCTCCTTTTTTCGTATCTTCCTCTATCAGGTTTTGTTCTTTATCCCCCTGAAAAATGAAAATAGAAAATATTATTATTAACATGCTCTTCAGTTTATACAACTCGTTTCTCCATTCTAATAAACTATTCAAGATATTATATCCTGTTAAAATTTAAAAGAATATACTTAATATAAAGTAAGTAACTATTATCAAAAGGAGTAACAAAATGGCTATTGATTTTTGTATAGGAAACACTATTAAAGAAGCAGCACACTCAGAGATGTGTGCAAGTTTAACTGATGAAATACAGGATTCTTTAAAGGAAAAGGAAATTCCTCATAAAGCATTTATAGAGCTCATCCTAGACCTTAATCCATACGGTGATAAAGTCTATTCCCAAGAACAAATAAGGGAGCTAATTGAAATATGTACTCTAATAAGAAATTCAATTAAAGAAAAGAGGATTGTATTATTTTTTAATGAACTGCAAGAAATGTGCAATTTAGCTTTACAGCAAAATAAATTAATATTTGCTGTTGGAGACTGAAGATTTCTTTGGAACGTGTGTATATCATATACAAAATTAGTTAACATAATGTGATTTATCGGTACTAAAAAATAAGCAGACCTTAATAAGGGGACTGCTTATTTTTCTTCTAATTCCTTATATAATATTGCTAATTTAGAAGGAACAAGGACAATGAGAATTAGAATTATTCCTTTGTTTGCATTTCAATGTGTTGAGTAACCCTCTCTCCCAGTTCTGCCGATGCATTACATAGATAGCTCAACACAATACTTTGCGTAACATGTGATATACCGGCAAGATCGGCAGAGAGGTTATCCACCAAATGTTCTTGCTGCACAGGAGAAAGGGCACGATAATACTCACCAGCCTGCGTAAAATTATCTGGTTTAGGAAGGTCGGATCGCATAAGACGTCCCTCCACATATCTACCATTTCCACTGGTCACAAGGGAATTGGGCGACCAGTCTTCCTGTTGGTTGATGCGAATTTTACGAAAATCTGGTCCCAACCGCCGACGTTGTGAATCCGAGTAAATATTTGCACGTCCTTGCAGCATTTTATCGTCCGATAATTCAGCACCGTCCAAAAGATTGGACGGTGAAAATGCTATTTTCTCTACTTGTTCCATATAGTTAGTTGGGTTGCGGTCCAGTACCAATCGGCCAACTGGCAATAATGGATATTGCTGTTCATCCCATACCTTAGTATCGTCTAGAGGATCAAAAGGAAGATTGGCTTCATCATTTGGATTCATAACCTGCACGTAAAGCCCATATTCAACAGTCTTTCCCATTGCTATGGTATCATATAGATCTTTACCCGCAATATCAGGATTCTCGCAGGCTAACCGAGCAGCTTCGTGTCGGTCTATATACTGCTCACCAGCAAATGGAATCCAACGGTATTTCACATAATGACGAGTTCCTTGTGCATTCCTCCACACATAGGTATTCACACTATGACCAGGAATGTGGCGAAGACTTTTTACTGTACCTGCATCAGAGTATAGCTGGACAAGAAAATGAGTTGATTCCGGCGCTCTAGCTATGAAACTCCAGAACCGTTCAGGATCTATTAAATTGTTTACTGGTGAAGGTAAAAATGCCTTAATGGACTCTGGAAAACGTATAGGGTCTCTGACAGAAAACACAGGAATATGGTTAAAAACAAGATCAAAAACACCCTCTTGTGTGTAAAATTTGGTAGCAAAGCCGCGTATGTTGCGAGAAGTATCTGGAGTACCTTTATTGCTTACAGCAAGAGAAAACCTTACTGTGATGGGAACCTGTTGACCAGGCTGTTGTAAAAAACAGAGCTTTGTATATTTTGACATAGAATGCATTGTCTCAAAATACCCAAAAGCGCCATATCCTTTTACATGTACCGGCCTTTCTATAATCTTTTCATGAACAAAAGTTTCCATTGTTTCGTGCAGAATACTGTCCTGCTCTAGTATTGGACCTCTTTCACCTATAGTTTGCGAATGAAATTTTGCCGGTGTATCCCCTGTCCATTGTGTAGACCTATGACCTTTGAGATTCTCATTTTTCTTCGTATTCTCGTTTTCTTCCATAATCCTACCTCCCATACTCCCATATTTCCAAGTCAATTATTTCTCATACAACATTATGTATACTGAGCTTCATTGCAATTATGACTATACATAGTATATTGTGAACAGAAGCGATAAAACACCACATAATCTCCCTGAGAGGGTAGATACATTAAGATTAGGAATTTTCGCTTATTTACCACTCTTGTTGGTGTAGGTAGGTGGGAATTCAAAAAAATGATAGCACCCGTTGCAATCATTTCATCATTATCTTCTACTATCCATTCAATTAGAGAACCATCGCCCATTTTATTAGTAAAGAACTCTTTTAGTTCCGTATCAATCTCTTGATTAGGCTCGATTCCTTCATCAACTAATTGTTTCTTTCTTAAATAAATCAATTTATCAATTTCATTGACAGTGGCTTTACGAAATTTCACCTTTTCATCATCCTTCTATCATATAAAATTGGTTAACCATATATTTTCTTACCTGCTAACGGGCGTACCGATACAATCTGTTATATAGCTAAAAAATAATCGTTTTAAGTGGAATATACATGTTTTATTTCTTCTCTTAATACGGAAAAAGCATCTATAATTTTCTGTTGTTCCTCCAATGTAAATCGCTCTAAAATCATTTTTAACTTATCTTCATCTAATTCTGTGTTTCGTTTCAAGACTTCTTCGCCATAAGGAGTAAGTTTTACATAAACAATTCTCTTGTCATGAGCAGAACGTTCTTTTTCTAAAATCCCTTTGTTAATAAGTCTCTTAATATGCTCAGAAGCCGTATGATGGGTAACATCAAGCACTTCTGATAAATCCTTTACTGTTACCTCTTTTTTCTTCTTAATCATTTGCATACATCGAATATTTTGGTGGGTTAACGTTTCTTCATGTTTATAGTGCAAGTAAAAATAGATATCTGTTAATGAGTCATTAATTTGCGTAACATCCAT
>NZ_CP085445.1 GCF_023824195.1 Priestia megaterium | reverse complement strand
TTTTTAGAAAAGTCATCGTTTATAGAATAAAAATCGATTTATAAATGATAAAAAAGCACGCGTAAAGCACTTGTATTGTAAGTAAAAACAGATGGCCGTTTTGACCATAAACGTGCGAACAAAAATAAAAAAAGATCACTTGCTTCCATCTTATTTTTTTCAAAAAACACTTCAAAATGAAGTGACCCTTGAGGGGACATTTATCAACTATGAAGGGTCGGTGAAGGGGTTTCTGGCACAAATGTTGAGATCACTGAAGGTACGGTGAAGGGACTGTCCCTTAATTTGAGGGGGCGCTGAGGGGGTTCCTTGAAGATTTTGCATGATATCATGGTTTTGCTAGGCTCTGCCTAGCCTATCACACTCTGTGATAGCAAAAACCCCTTATGCTCTTCAGAATGTTTTTATGTTTACACAGTAAAAACACAAAAGAATGACTTCTTCAAAGGAGAAGAATAGACAAAAAAACAAGCGCTTAAAGGAGTAAGCACTTGTTTATTGACTAAAATATATCTCTTTGATTTATTTAGTTGTATGTTGCACCTATCAAGCAAAAGGTAACCATCTAACGAATTTCTTCATTCTCAGCAGATTGGATGAACAGTAAGATAATAGAAAGCAATAGATTAAGAAATATAAAAAACATTATTATAACCTTGATAAAATATCTACAATTTCTTTAGGTTGCGTTATAACCTTATCTGCACGTCCTGTATTTAAAAGCTCTACTGAGTCGAACCCCCAAGCTACTGCTATACAAAAAAGGCAATTTTTTTTAGCTGCTCTAATATCCCTTAACTCGTCTCCTATATAAATAACTTCTTCTTTTTTTAATTTGTTATTTTTCAGGAATGCTGAAATATCTTTTGATTTAGAAAAAGGGTTAAATGTATAGTGACTATAGTCAAAAATATTAATGGAATTATTTATTAAAAATTTATTAGTTGCATTCTTTTTATTACTTGTTAAAAAACCTAATTTATAATCTTGTTTTTTTAATTCTTTAAGCATTTCACTTATTTCAAGTACAGGTGTTAAATTAGGAATATACGTTTGATATCTTCTTTTTATTGCAATCCCAACGAGAGGCATTATATATATAGGTACATTAAGCGTCTTACAACGATCACTTATTGATAATTTACTTAAGTGTAATACCTCTTCTTCGCTAATTTTCTTATACCCCTGCTTCTTAGCAATTTCATTAAAAATATCAATTGCTAAAAGCTTTGTATTTACAATAGTGCCATTGAAGTTAAACAATATAACTTTTTTCATATAATTCTCCTAGAACTTTTTATATTTATAGAACATTAGTTTCGTTTTATCGTATCAAACTACCATTTAATTTCAAATAGAACATAAATCCTTTTATTTACATTTACTAAAGTTGTTTGATGATTATATTTGACTTAAATAAATGTTTTTTATTAACATAAAATGAATATTATTCCTTAATTTACTTTTTTACTAGATAAATAACGTTCAATAGTCTTGTTTTTTACATAAAAATCCAACCTATTATTCCGATAATTAAGAAAAAACCTAAGATTGCTCCTGCAATTGCAAGAACTCCTAATATTATTGGGCCGAAGATAGTAAAGAATAAAAGAATACAAATAATTGCTGCAACAATAAGCAGTGTCACCCCTAAGAGTTGTAACAGCAAACCTTTTATCGTAAATATAAAAGCGATAATCAAACCAATTATAAGAGAAAATATAATGAATTTAGTTACATTATTTTTCAATACTTTCATATAGTTTACCCCCTCTAACCTATCTATAATTATACTTATTTATAAAAATTAGTAAGTTTACCCTAACCTTAACTTAAAATATCTAATTTTCCAACAGTACACTTCGCCTTTGTAAATTAACTAACCTGTGTTTAATCTGAAGTTTATATTTAAGGCTGTGTCAATTTTACATTTAATAAAGGTAAATGCCACTACAGAATACAAACCACGCTTTGTATTCTCGAATAAGTTCACCTCAAGTTCAACCAAAGGCGAACTTGAGGTGAACTTAATTTTCCGACATGCGCACTACACTCCGGACAAGTTAAACCAACCCTCGAACAAGTTCAACTAACATCGTCATTTGTCCGAAGGTTTGCCGAAAGATGTACAAGATGTTGTTTTGTACGACTCCATTTGTTTTCTCGATGTCTTTATTTGTTCAAAATGTTGTTTTGTACGGTATAAAACGTTTCTATTATGTTATCATTATGTCACGATGTATTTTTCAAAGGAGGTTTTTTGTAATGGATTACGAAAAAGTGTATTCCTTAACGGCAATAGCAGACAAACTAGGGCGTTCAAGGTCTAGCGTTTATGATTGGCTCCATACATATAAGGAATTTGTAGAACCGCACACCGTCGGAAAAGGTCGGACAAAGAAATACAAAGAATCTATTTTTCCTGTGTTGTCACTTATAGAAGACTTGAAAGCTGAAGGGCATCCTAATGACTATATTCGCGCTTTGCTTGCTTCGGAAGGTCATGATATTGTTGTCGAGGGGGAAACAAATGAGAATGCTCCAGTTTTGACGCAATTAACTGAAGCATACAAAACTATCTTAACGAAAGTTGAAACGCTAGAATCACAAAATGAAGATTTAGCACGTCAAAATGAAAAAATGGCAAATGCTATGCAAGCAATGGCCGAAGTAATACGACAAACGGCGGCAACTAATGAAGAAAAAGAAGCAGAGCGTGAAAAACGACAACTTGAACGTGATCAAATGTTAATAGATACTATGCGGCAACTTCATGCTGACAAACAACAGGAATCGAAAGGCTTCTTCTCAAAACTATTTGGTAAATAAAAGAACCCCAACGAATTAATCGTTAGGGTTCTTTTATTTATATGGTAGGTCTCCACTTACTAAAACGGTTATTCTCATTTCAAGATATACATAATTTAAACGTTTTTGATATAAAAAAACAATAATTTTAACATATTCTAAGCTAATTGGGGAGGGGAATTTTTTTCCCCTCCCCAAAACTAAAAATCTCATATATGATGGACTCAATCTCTACATTAATGTGGTATCTGCGTAGCTAAATATACTTGTTTTGATATATTTTACTATTTTTTTATTGAATTATGAGACTACTTAACGCTATAATTAAACTAACAAAAATGACCGGAATAGAAAAAAGACTTCAACTGTTTAAGTAGTGCAGCAACACTCTTAAACCGTTCACCCTAATTACGGTAGGGAAAACACTTGTCGAAGTCTCTTGTTAATAGATTTAGTTTTTCTATAAAATAAAACTTATGTTTTTATTTTATATGAAATTGACATCTATTTCAAGAGCTTAGTTCATCAAAATCAAGGCATTGTTTTCCTTTTTCCAGGGAAACAGTGTCTTTTTTGTGTTCCTTAAAGGAGACGATGAACAAATGACAAAGATATTAACCTGCTATTTAAAAGATGTAGATACCTTCAATGGACGGTTCAAATGGTTATGGACCAACAAGTCCACACTTCGGAGAAAGAAAGAAGAGTTTTTAGAAAGTCTTCGTACCCACTTTAAACAACAACAATCAGCCATACATAAAGAATTCCCTAAAAAGAGGATGGAAATGCTCGATTACGTCATCTATAACCTAGTGGCTACGGGCATTCAAGCGATCCGTTCTGAAACACTTATGAAGAAATTTAATGTTTCCAAAAGTACGGTTTCTCGTTTTGTACGCTCGTTAAAAGCGACTCCGTTTGTACTTGTGGCACGTTACATTAAAGAGGATGCAACAGGAACTCACCCTGATAGCTATGTATTTATCCTTAAAAGCCATAAGAACTTTCATCACATTTGCGACGAAATCTTTTTCGCCCATGACACAACAGGTGTACAAAGCCTTGAAAAAGAAGAAATGACCACTCCTGTGACACGTCCTGTGACGTCTCCAGAAAGTGATGAAAACGTTGATATGACAGGCTTAGAGGCCGATAAATCACCTGATGCCTTTATTAACCTTGATTTACCTGTAAATCATATAAATAATCATTTAATATCTGTTTCACAGGCCTTCACCTATATCAAAGGTGTGCCTAAGAAAGTCAATCAAGTCTATGCAGGTAAATATGGGCATCGACTGCAAGACTTCTATGCTCGTATTCAAAATGCTGCTAAAGCTGTCAAACGAGATACAGAGATTGAGATTGTGAAAGAACAAGTCCATGAAATTGCGTATACATCCATTGTGGGATTAGACAAATATGTCCATGAAGCTAATCAACAAGGCAATTCTTTATCCCTAGGGGATATGTGTCGATTAATCTATCAAATTGCGAAAAATCAATTCTATGAATTGGTAAACCCTAAAGGGCAGGATTATTCATCAGTATACGCAAACCAACAAGAAGTTATACATAACGAAAGTCAAACAACAACATTGGCCAAACCGAAACGTATTATCCGTAAAGAATTGGTTCCCGATTGGTTACAAGCTGAACAGCAGCAAGAAAAAGTTACAAAAGAATCAAAGATTTCTTTGGATCAACAGCTTGAAATGATTCAGTTAAAGCAAGATTTAGGACAGGAGCTAACACTAGAAGAAGAGGGCTTGTTGGAGGAGCACAGCTCCACGTATAGCTTGTTGGAGATAGCTCAGGTGAAACAGGACTTAGGACAAGCTTTAACGCCAGAAGAACAAGAATGTTTGCGCCAACATAATCAACTAAAAGACACAGCTTCCTAATCAAAAAAAGTAGAAATCTCTTAGAAGCTGATGTTTTAATATACTTTGTTTATTTAGAACTGTGTTCTAAATAAACAATAACTAAGAATCTACGCAGGAGGAGACTATTATGCCACATAAAATTACGTTAACCGGATCAGCCACAGGACCACTACGAGAATATGATCGCTACGTTGCCTTTGATATGCGTGAAAAAGGGTCACCATCTGCGCCTAAAGGCTTGAAGAAGAGTACGTTTATTTCGTATACCGTATTTGTTGCGAAGAAAGCCTTTAATAAAACTGGACTCACGAAGAAAAGCATCATGCATGAAAAGATTTTAATTCAAGGGGAACCAACGCTGGATATTCCGATAGATGAATGTCCTGGTGAAGTAGGGGTGATTTGTTTCCAGATTACCGTTCTCCCGAACAAAAATGATAAAGAGAAGAATCAGTCAGATGCGAAAAAAGAACCTAAACAAGAGGCATCTGCGCCTTCTCAAGACCAAAAGAATACGGAACCTACTAAACAGGAAGAAGAACAAGCACCTGTTTCTCAACCTGTAGCAAAGGAAGAGAAGAAAGAAGTAAAGCCTATTCAGCCAGAAGTACAACAAGCACCTACAGAAGAGAAAAAGGCTGAGGAAAAAAAGACAACACTATCAAACCAACCGAAGGGAACTCAGGATCTATTGAACTTTGATGATATTATCGTTCCTGAAGAGTTCTTAAAGACACGCCCAAACCCTGAAAAAACGCAAAAGGTTATCGATTTTGTGAAGCGTACAGGACGTTTAGATGAGCCGTTGACGATTGAAAAAGGATCAAAGATCTTAAAAGATGGATACCGCCGTTATGTCGTGGCTAAAACAGTCAAAATGGATCAAGTTCCTGTTGTCTATGAATATCAAAAGTAAATAAAGTGAGAGTAGAATGGTTTAGAGGGAGAACATCTTGACTTAAGATGAAAAAGAGAGCCCAAATATCAAGACATGGACTTGAATTATCCCATGGCTATGAGAATACTGGGCTGTCGATTATTAACGGTAAAACATGAATTAAAAAAATGTGAACGAAGATGAAAAGTGGTTACGGAAAGAAGCTAATGCAGGAGAAACCATTGTAATGAGGGATTGGGGCAACTATTTAATTTATGAAATAATTAAATAGTTGAACGTACTAGCTTATTTTCAGCCAAGACTGTTTCTTGGTATATTAACGGCAAAATGGCAAAACACCAAATATGGTCCTCTTATTATTTGAAGGTTTTAACGTATATACCTAGAATAGTTCTCTTGATAAGAGGAGGTGATCATATGTTGAGAGTCATAACCGCAGAAGCAGCATATACCACCGAAGAATTAGCTGATATACTTGGTTTGTCCATAGCAACTATCCGAAAGTACAACTTCCATTTTGCCAAAATTGGTGTGCAATTTACTAAAAAACAAGGCAGATTAGCTTATACAAATGACGACGTTACTATCTTTCATGAACTAAAAAGAATTTATGCCCATCCCGAAATGACCTTAGAAAAAGCTGTTATAACCGTTGCAAAAAAATTTAACTTAGTACAAATACCAAACACTCCACCTAACATTTCAACTGAAAAACAAACCCTTATCCTAGAACCACTCGAAGCACAAATGAAAGAGATACAAAGCTATATCGATGCAAAATTTGAAGAACGCGAACGTCAATTAATTTCAATGGCTCGCGAGATTCGGGCGTTAAAAAAAGCACAACAACAAAAGAAAAGTTTTTATAAGTGGTTAAAAACCTTTTTTGAAAAATGATTTGCTAAAATGGTGGCATCTCGTTATCTAATATTCACAAAAAAACCTCTTTCCTCTCCCTAGAGGGAAAAGGTTTTTTTGTGTGAAACCCAATTTCAAAGAATATCAATAACAAAGACCGCCCATTATGTATCAGTGTATAAGGCGGTCTTAACTGTATTCATGCTATATGATTATGACAAAAATATCGACAACATGTGTAGAGGAATCTTATTTCTCTTATTCTATGCTAAAAACGCTTCCTTATTCCTAATTTTTCAAACACTTTTGATTCAATTTGGTGCAAAGTGGACAAGCTAATAAAAAAGGAGAGTGAGAGATGTGTTTTGGTGGCGTAACCCGAATCGCAGTAAATTTGGTCGTTGGCTGGATCGAGAAGGAATTACACAAAGTGAATTTTCTGAACGAAGTGGTGTTTCCCGAAACACTATTTGGCGAGTTTGTAACACCAAAGGTTATATTCCAACTCCTAGAGTAATGAAAAAGATCATGGCCACCGTTCAAAAAGTAGATAAAACAAAAGATATTGATGATTTCTTTCAATTCTAAACCCCATGTAAATGATATATAACATGGGGTTTAGTGTTATATGGAAATGTAAATTATGTTGCTATATTTCGATTTAGGATCAGTTCGAGATAAAGGTTGTTTTAAGTATCTCGCCTTCTTTTAAGCTATAACTAATTAATAAAATTTAGTTAAACCAATCTAGAGCTCCTCTTAGAAAGAACTTGCCTATAAATTTTTATCTTTAAAGTTAATGTCCCCATATAATCGTTTTAGAGAATAAACCTCATTCTCTATTAAATTAACTGTCTTCAAGCTATTATTCCTCTTTCTACATGCTCAATGTAAATACTTTTCCCATTATATATTACATTGGCCATGTCCACTGAATCTGCAATTTCTTGTGCTCTTTGTACATCCACCTTTATCTCGCCTCCTTTTTATTTATAAAAGTGACAGTATTGGGTTTTTGATTATTTTTTATCCATTTAATCCTCTATTTCAAAAAAAGAAGAATGACCACTTTCCATTAAATACCTTATGTGCTAGGAGCCTAAGTATTATATATACTTATATAATAAGAGCAGGAATTATCCAGATTTAGTTTTTTACAATTTATCTTTTGAGTAAATAGCTAAGTCTAATTATTCCCTATTAAATTCTAGGAGGATAGAGTAATGCGAATAATAATTGCCGATAGAGACTCTACAGAAAGAATAGGTATTAAATGGTTAATAAATTCTTATTCTATGAAATTTAATGAAGTATGTTTAGTTGAAGATGCAAGGCAGTTTATTAATGAATTTGAAAAAAGTGAACCAGATATATTGATTTTAGAGTTAGAAATGTTTTCAACTAACAGTTGGGAGATTATCTTAAGAAAAGTGGAAAATTACCAAGGAGTTATAGTAGCTATCACTACTGAGGCAATTTTTGAACGTGCCTGGCAAGCAATTCAACTTCAAGCTGTTAATTTATTAGTAAAACCATTGTTACCTGAGAAACTAAAAGAGTCATTAGAAAAGAGTATAAAAAAGCTATCAAATTTTAAAGAGAAGTCTATTCATTTAGAAAACAAAGATGAAAATTATAGATATTACCAATCATTGATGATAGAAACTGAGGTAAAGTTTTCTAATGATTATAAAGGAATGATGATAATAAAACCGGAATATCCAGACGATTTAAAAGAACTTTATAAGTATATTAATGAATACATATTTATGGAAACACCGGTTGTTTTATTATTTAGTGATTATATAGTATGTCTTTTTTCTGTTTTTGAAATGGACAAGCTGTACATAGATTCTACTAGATTCATTAGTAATTCAATCAAATTACTGAACGGGGGAGTTTTTATTAGTATTGACTCCATAAATAAAGTTGAGGACTCCTTACATGCCTGTTATATGAGGTGTATCCAGACGTTAAAAATGGTATTTTACAAGGGATATACACAAGTTATGAAGGCTTCCGAATTCCCGAGCTTTGAAGAATTTGATCCTTTATTAAATTCTGAAGAACAACGAATATGGATTAAAATGTTAGAGGGAGAAAACCTAATACCTATAAAAAATTGGCTTTATGAGAAATTCACTAATTTTCCTAACGGGTACCCTGAACCTGAGTTAATCCGTATTAGCCTTACTAGTATTCTTGCACAGATACGGAGGCATATGAAATCCTATCGATTAGAAAAAAATCAAGCATTAGAGGAACAATATCAAAACATTTTTAACATTGTTCTTAATTCACCAGTACTTTTTAAAGTTGTACAGGAATTATTACTTTTTATTGATAAAATTTTAGAACAAGTTAAAACTCAGCAAAAAAATACTCAAAATGACTTTATTGAACTCGGTTTGAGGTTTATTGATGAACACTTCAGTCGGACAGATTTAAATCTCATAGTAGTAGCTGATTATGTTAATAAAAGTCCAAGTTATTTTAGTTATGTATTATCTCAGAGAACATCACAAACATTTCAGCAATACCTTACGAATGTTCGGATAAATAAAGCTAAACATCTATTATCTACAACATCACTGTCAATTCAGCAAATTTCATTTTCTATAGGTTTTTCAGACCCAAATTATTTCAGTAGGGTATTTAAAAATCAGACTGGTGTATCACCTTCTACCTGGAAAAATCAAATGTTAATCTAGATATCTAGTTATTTTCCTATAATTAATGAAGAATTTGGTAATATTAAAGATTGTTATAGTTTTAATATTACTTATATTCTGATTATTGTCTTCTGTTTCTGTTAGTGTTTTTTTAATAAACTATTAATTAACAGAAAGGGGACTATATGATGAATACTCAATCAGTTAACTTGCGCAAATACTGCGCTCCTAAAGGAATTGAATTAAATACAAAAGGGTGGGTCCAAGAGGCTGTTCTTCGTATGTTAATGAATAACCTAGACCCACAAGTGGCAGAACATCCAGAGAAATTAGTTGTATACGGGGGAATAGGGAAAGCAGCTCGAAATTGGGATGCCTTTGATCGTATTGTATCCACTTTAAAAGATTTAGAAGAAGATGAAACATTATTAGTACAGTCAGGCAAGCCTGTAGCTGTTTTTAAAACTCATAAAGATGCACCACGTGTGCTCTTAGCTAACTCCAATATTGTTCCGGCCTTTGCGAATTGGGAAAAGTTCCATGAACTCGATAAAAAAGGATTGATGATGTACGGGCAAATGACAGCCGGTAGCTGGATTTATATTGGAAGCCAAGGCATTGTACAAGGTACGTATGAAACATTTGCTGAATGTGCGAAACAACATTTTAATGGTAGTCTCGAAGGTACCATTACCGTAACAGCTGGATTAGGAGGCATGGGAGGCGCCCAGCCATTAGCCGTTACAATGGCAGGTGGCGTGGTCATTGGAATTGATGTTGACCGAACACGCATCGAAAAACGAATTGAAACACGCTATTGTGACATTGTGGTAGAAAGTTTGGACGAGGCAATTAAAATAGCTAAAGAAGCAAAAAAAGAAAAGAAAGCGCTTTCTATCGGGTTGGTTGGAAATGCAGCTGAAGTGCTTCCTCAAATGATTAAACGCGGCTTTATTCCAGACATTGTAACAGATCAAACCTCGGCACATGATCCATTAAATGGTTATCTACCAATTGGATTAACTCTATCGGAAGGAGAAACATTACGTAATCAGAATCCAGAGGAATATGTAAGAAAATCTAAAGCTAGTATGGCTGTTCATGTTCAGGCTATGTTAGATATGCAGAAAGAAGGAGCCATTGCTTTCGACTACGGAAATAATATTCGTCAAGTAGCGTTAGATGAAGGTGTAAAAGACGCGTTCAACTTCCCAGGTTTTGTACCTGCTTATATCCGTCCTCAATTCTGTGAAGGAAAAGGACCGTTCCGTTGGGTAGCTTTATCAGGTGATCCAGAAGATATTTATAAAACAGATGAAGTTATTTTACGTGAATTCTCATATAATACCCATCTTTGTAACTGGATTAAAATGGCGAGAGAAAAAATTGAATTTCAAGGATTACCGGCACGTATCTGTTGGTTAGGATATGGAGAACGTGCACGATTTGGAAAAATTATTAATGAAATGGTTGCATCTGGAGAACTTTCAGCACCTATTGTTATTGGTAGAGATCATTTAGACGCGGGATCTGTTGCTTCGCCAAACCGCGAAACAGAAGCGATGAGAGATGGCAGTGATGCTGTAGCAGATTGGCCTATTTTAAATGCACTAGTTAATACAGCTGCAGGGGCAAGTTGGGTATCCGTCCATCATGGTGGTGGCGTAGGTATGGGATATTCTCTTCATGCAGGTATGGTTGTAGTAGCAGATGGCACAGAAGATGCAGCTAAACGTCTTGAACGCGTATTAACAACAGACCCTGGTATGGGGGTAGTTCGTCATTTAGATGCAGGCTATGAATTAGCCATTCAAACTGCCAAAGAAAAAGGCATGAACATTCCAACATTAGACTAAAAGAAAAGGAGTGAGCATTATGTCATCTATTACGTATATTAAACGCGCCTCACAACTGATTACAGTTAGAGGCGGAACTAAAGAACCAAAACGCGCTCAAGATATGTCCGATATCGGTATTATCGAGCATGGCAGTGTTGTAGTAGAAAATGGGTTGATTACGTTTGTTGGATCGGATGTTGAAGCAGAACGTTATGTTCATACGTTGAATGGACATATAAATACGATTGAGGCTTCAGGAAAGATTGTTACTCCAGGTCTAATCGATGCTCATACTCACATTGTGTTTGGGGGAAGTCGTGAAAAAGAGCTAGAGATGCGATTAAACGGAGCTAAATATATTGATATCCTAAAGGCAGGCGGAGGAATTCTCCAAACAACAACAAGTACAAGAGAAGCTACAGAAGAACAATTGATTCAAGAAACCTCCAAACGCCTAAATCGTTTTCTACAATATGGAGTTACGACGGTTGAAGCGAAAAGTGGATATGGTTTGACACTAGAAGATGAATTGAAACAGCTACGAGCAGCCAAAAAGCTCGACGAAAGGCATCCTATAGATTTAGTTTCTACCTTCATGGGAGCTCATGCTGTTCCAGTTGAATATAAAGAAAATCCAGACGAATTTGTTCGTTTAGTGATAGAGGAAATGATTCCAAGAGTTGCAGAAGAAAATTTGGCTGAGTTTTGCGATGTTTTTTGTGAAGAAGGAGTTTTTACAATTCAACAGTCGGAGCAAATTCTTGAGGCAGGAAAAGTCTACGGATTAAAGCCAAAAATACATGCAGATGAAATTGTTCAATTTGGCGGTGCAGAACTTGCAGCAAAAGTAGGGGCTGTTTCAGCCGACCATTTATTACAGGCATCCGATGAAGGTATTAAGCAAATGGCTAAAAGTGGTGTTATTGCAGTCTTGTTGCCAGGTACAGCGTTCTTTTTAATGGAGAAGCCTGCGAATGCAAGAAAGATGATTGAAGCTGGAGTTCCGGTTGCCCTTTCAACTGATCGTAATCCAGGGTCATCACCTACTGAATCATTACCTTTTATTATGAATCTAGCATGTCTTACGATGAAGATGACGCCAGCCGAAGTCCTAACAGCATGTACAATCAATGCAGCTCATGCCATTGGAAGAGCTGATGAAGTTGGGAGTATCGAAGTAGGAAAGAAAGGGGACCTTGTTTTATTTGATGCACCGAATTATCAAACGTTGCAATATAACTATGCAGTGAACCTTGTAGATACTGTCATTAAAAAAGGACAAGTGATTGTGGAAGGTGGGGTTTTACGTGACGTACCCGTACCCACAACTTAATCGTCCCTCTTTTCATTGGGAAAGACAGCGTTCAACTGAACCTAAGGTAAGTGATTGGATCGAGACTTTTGAAGTGCAAGATGAAATAGATTTTCAAGCTGTAGATGTAACCGTTTTGGGAGTCCCTCTTTCGAGATCTTCTATTAGTGCATCAGGAGCAAGTGAAACTCCCTTGGCCATGAGACAACTATGGAAATCGTTTAATCCGTATCATATTGAATATGATACGGATTTGACCCCCTTATCGGTTTTAGATTTAGGCGATGTCAAACAGCATGTAACAGATATTTCACTTTCTCATCAGTATATTAAAGAAGCCATGATTTCAATGCGGAAATATCACCCTCATACACTGCCTATCATGTTAGGGGGAGATCATTCGATTACGGCTATGTTAGTAAAAGGCTGGAAAGAGTCGCATCCAGAACAACGTATAGGAATTCTTCAATTCGATACACATTTTGATTTACGCAGTTTAGAAGATAACGGACCATCAAATGGAACGCCCATTCGAAACCTGATTGAGAGTGGTACAATTGAAGGCAAAAACGTTTGGAATATTGGCCTGCATGGATTTTATAACTCGAAATCTCTCAAAGAGTATGCAGATACTAAAAGTGTTAATTACGTAACCTTACTTCAAGCTAGAAAAACAGGGATTTCTTGTATAGTTGAAAGAGCCTTAGATGATTTAGCCAAGGAAGTGGATGTCATCTATCTAACAGTAGATATGGATGTTCTTGATGTGGCTTATGCCCCTGGTGTACCAGCAGGAACAACAGGAGGAATGAGAACGGATGAATTATTTGAAGCCATATACATTGCGGGCTCACATCCATTAGTCCAAGCAATGGATATTGTATGTTTAGATCCCTTACGCGATAAATCAGGAATTACTGTTAAAGCAGGAGTTCATGTATTCTTGAATTTTTTAACAGGCTTTGCAAATAGAAAATAAAATATTAATTTTCTTATCCTTTTGAAAGTAACAAATCTCTAGCGATTTGTTATGAAACTTTCTTTCTCAGGAAGAAAAGTGAAAAAATGAGAGAGGAGAGAAGTAATTAATGAAAAACAATTATCGCTACTTTATTATTTTTATGATTGTTATTATAACAATCATAAATTACATAGATAGAGGAGCACTTTCATACGCTCAGGCTGAAATTATTCAAGAATTCAACTTAAATCCAGTAAGCTGGGGAGCAATTTTGGGGTATTTTGGCTATGGTTATATTTTCGGTGCACTATTCGGAGGAGCGTTGGCAGATAAGAAAGGTCCTAAGTTTATGTGGATTCTTGCTGGAACCACATGGTCTATATTTGAAATTGGGACAATATTTGCTGGTCACTTAGGTGCAGCGTTCTTTGGGGGTTCTGCATTAGCTGGTTTTGCGGTATTTCGTGTTTTGTTTGGACTGGCTGAAGGACCTACTTTATCTACAATGAACCGAACGATGGCAAATTGGGTATCTCCAAAAGAAAAAGGTTTTTCTGTAGCACTTGGCTTAGTTGGAACTCCAATTGGAGCATTAGTCACCGCACCTATCGTAGTGGGCCTTTTAACGTTTACTAATTGGAAGGTAACATTTATTATTCTTGGTCTGTTGGGTTTTGTTTGGGTATTAATATGGAGAAAAATATTCACAAATTTACCTGAAGATCATCCGAGAGTTTCAAAAATTGAACTTCAAAAAATTCGAAGTATAGATAGTTTAATAAAAGGTGAATCACAATTAGAAAAAACAAATTCCAAAAATGTTCCTTGGTATTATTTTTTTAAAAACCCTACATTAGTAATGAATGCCATTGGGTACTTTGCATTTTTGTATGTCAATATTCTATTACTAACTTGGACTCCAAAATATTTGCAAGATGAATTTAACTATTCTTTAGCATCTCTTTCATATATAGGTATGATTCCATGGGTAGGTGCTATTATTACAGGATTAGTAGGAGGGAAAATTTCGGATAAGTTACGTGAGAAAACTGGAAATTTACGTATAGCCAGATCCTGGTTCACAGTAGTTTGCTTATTTTTTACAGCTATTTGTTTTATGCTAATCCCCACGGTTGGAAGTGCGACCTCAGTACTTTTATTAATGTGTATAGGTAATGCCTTTAATTACCTACCCAATTCGATCTATTGGACAGTTGTTCTTGATACAGAGCCTAATAAAGCAGGGACTTTTGGGGGAGTAACTCATTTTATTGCGAACCTGGCTACTATTATTGCGCCTACACTAACAGGAAGCCTTGTTGCGGCACATGGATATAATGCTATGTTTACTGCTGCTGCCATTGCTGTAATAATTGGAATGGTATCTATGATATTTGTAAAACCAGGACAACGAAGTCATATATCGGATATGCATAATGAGGAAAATATCATATTATAGTAACTATTATTCTTCTATAGGATAAAGAGCTTCTATCAAAATGAGATACCTAATTTATGAACGAAAGAATATAAAACCATGAAAATAAATAGCTGTTAACAAACATGCTTCTTAATAAAACAATAATTTTGTTCTACTCTACTACCCAGATATCGATTTACTTTATTGTATGCTTTTAGACATATATTTTCTTATATCAAATTATTACTACAGGATAGCCAAGATTTTCATTTATCAATATCACACAAATTTTTGAAACATAAGAAAAAGCCAAGGCTTTCTCAAAAAAGCGCTTGGCTACTTATTTATCTCTTCATTTACTTTGAACTTTGGTTAAAATCTTACTTAGTTAGATTTTCTGAGAGTAAGTAAATGGAGAATAGAATTAATACAAGCTCCTTTTCAAGGTATTACCAAAAAAATTATTAGAATATTACTCCAGTTGAAGGAGAGGTAAATTTCTTATGGCGGAACACAAATTTAAAATGGATGATGCTCCACTTAATAAGTTTCATTTAAAGATTACTGCACTTACTTTTGGGTCTAATTTTACCGATGGTTATGCTCTTGGTATTATTGGTATAGCTCTTGCTCTAATTGGACCAGAAATGAAACTTAATTCCATGTGGGAAGGACTAATAGGCAGCTCAGCTTTAATTGGCCTCTTCTTAGGAAGTCTAGTGCTTGGAGGGTTATCCGATCGTGTAGGTAGACAGAAAATATATCTGTTTAATTTTCTAGTAGTTGCTATTGCCTCTGTTCTACAGTTATTCGTAAATGGTCCAGTAGAGCTATTTATTTTGCGTCTAATAATAGGATTTGCTCTAGGAGGTGATTATGCCGTAGGCTCAACCTTACTTGCAGAATTTGCGCCTAGAAAATACCGGGGTATCTTACTAGCTTCTTTAAATGTGCTCTGGACAGTTGGGTATGTTGCTGCGACCATAGTCGGCCACTATTTAGGCTCAAATGACAACGAATCATGGCGGTGGATGCTTGCTACATCGGCAATTCCTGCAATTATCGTACTGCTATTAAGAATTGGTACACCTGAATCACCAAGATGGCTTATTAGCATGGGACGTAATGAAGAGGCACGCCAGATTGTTAAAAAATACATTGGGGTAAACGCAGAAATTGATGAAAAGATAACAGAGCATCAGCAAAACCAAGGATATCTATCACTTTTTAACAAACAAATTTGGAAGCGCACTACTTTTGGAGGAATATTTTATGTTTGCATTGTTATTCCTTATTTTGCTATTTATACCTTTTTGCCTTCAATATTAAAAAGCATGGGATTATCTGAAAATTTCACAGTAGACCTTTGGCTAAATATATTTCTAATTGTTGGATCGTTGGTTGGACTTTGGCTTATGGAAAAACTTTCTCGGAGAAGTTTTACCATTGGAACGTTTGCATTGATGACCATAAGTTTATTTATGCTGAGTATTTTACAGAGGCCTGATATTTTACTTATCACTTTGTTTTTAATGTTTACTTTCATTATATCAGCAGCTTCGAATCTAACATTGACATATCCTGCCGAACTATTTCCAACTGAAATACGCGGGTCGGGAGTAGGTTTTTTGACAGCTTTCAGCCGGATCGGATCTGCTGTTGGAACGTTTCTGCTGCCTTTAAGCTTAAATAATATGGGATTAGGTGCAACAATGATCGGAATGTCTGCGATTTTATTATTAGGTACTATTGTTTCAATTATGTGGGCGCCTGAAACAAAATCTCTTTCTCTAAGTGAAGCAAGTAATCCTTTAGAAGATAACCCTTTACATGTAGAAGATAAGACAACTCTAAACTCTATGAATCGTAAAGCTTAAACAAAATAAGGTCAGCTTTTGCTCTCTTATATAGACATTAGATTCTAAAAAGCTAGCACTGTAGAGAGGGAAAGCTGACTACAGGAACTTACTAATAAAAATTAATTTCAGATTAAATACCATCACATTGAGGAGGAGTAATCTTGATTGAAGTAAGAGAAACGAAAGTAGTAATTGAAGACAACCTTACCATTAAGGATCTGGTAGCAGTAGCAAGGCATCATGCTTCTCTAGAACTCTCTGAGAAAAGGAAGAAGTGTATTATTCAAGCAAGGAAATTAGTAGAGAGATTTGTAGAAGAGAATCAAGTTATCTATGGAATTACGACAGGTGTAGGAGAAAATTCAAAAGTTAGAATTTCAACAACCGAGTCTAAAGAAATGCAAAAAAAATTAATCATGAGCCATGCTTGTGGGGTAGGCGAGCCGTTAAAACCAGAACAGGTCAGAGCTATTATGGTTATGATGATTCAAAACTTTTCACAAGGTTATTCAGGCATAAGACTAGAAACAGTGGAGGCTTTAATTAAACTATTAAATAAAGGAGTTACACCGATTGTTCCTAAAGAAGGATCTTTAGGTTATTTAAATCATCAGGCTCATATTAGTTTAGTTCTTCTTGGAATGGGTGAAGCGAAATACAAAGGGATAGTCATGAGTGGAAAAGAAGCTCTTCAGTCCATAGGTATTTCTGAACTTGAATTGCATGAAAAGGAAGGACTTTCTCTTATTAATGGAACGGTTGATATGACAGGGATTGGAGCCTTAGCAATTTATGATGCTATGAATTTGCTTAAATCTGCTGACATTATATCTATGATGAGTTTTGAGGCTTTGCGTGGAACCTACTATGCATTCGATCCAAGAATTAGCCAAGTGAAGCTTCATCCAGGACAACAAAAAACAACTTCAAATATACATAAAATTATTAATGGAAGTAAAATTGCTGAGACATTTAAGGAGTATAGAACCCAAGATGCCTTAAGTATTCGATCAATTCCTCAAGTGCATGGAGCCTGTAAAGATGCTATGAATTATGCAAAGGAAGTGGTGGAGAGGGAAATGAATTCAGCAACTGATAATCCTCTGATTTTTCATGAAGGAGAAAAAGGGGTTGCTATATCTTCTTCCAATTGTCATGGTGAAGCAGTAGCTTTAGCTATGGATTTTTTAACAATTGCTATCTCGGAGTTAGCAAATATTTCTGAAAGAAGGGTTTTTCGACTTTTATCCCCTCAGCATAGTGAATTACCTCCTTTCTTAGTTGAGAAGAGTGGGGTGAATTCAGGGTATATGATCTCACAATATGTGGCGGCAGCATTAGTCTCTGATAATAAGGTATATTCCCATCCATCTTCAGTCGATTCGATCCCTACAACAGCAGGACAGGAAGACCATGTAAGTATGGGAACATCTGCTGCTTTGAAAGCGTTGAAGGTTATTTCGAATACAGAGAAAGTCCTTGGAATTGAGTTGATGTGCAGTGCCCAAGGTTTAGATTTTCTAAAGCCTTTAGAATCAGGAATGGGTACAGAAGCTGCATATCAATTACTTCGACAATACGTTTCGCCACTAGAAGATGACCGAGTCATATCAGAAGATATAAACCAATCGGAAAATTTAGTCCATACAGGAGCACTGGTTAAACAGGTAGAGATACAAATAGGAGAGTTGCAAGTCTAAAAAAGAATTGATATGAACTATTTCTCTACTTAATATAATATCTCTTAACTGAATCTATGTAATGAAGAATCCTTGGGGCAGTGAATTTCCGCCAAGGATTCTTTTTCCATGTATATGCTAGTTCCTATAAAAAAGTAGGATATTGTATTCTTTTTTATCTATATACTCCATAAAAAACCCCTTTGTAAGGCTTCTTATATCTAGATAAAACAATCTTCCTAGAATTAAGATAATAATTCATAAAAACTAAGTTACTCTTCATAGTAGTATCCATGACAACTTTCATTAAATTAATACTTGTCTTAATCAATTATTAAACTTCCCCTCTATATATTTTTAAATTAAAAAAAGTAAAAATATATTTATATATATGCTGTAACCTACCTGAAATAGTATCGTTATAAAAAGAAACACTACTGCCTCTTTCTTGTTATAAAGATATGTTACGATTTGTTAGGTCGGTATGGCATGTTTCATCATGCATTTCAGCTCATAAAAAGATTCTTCTTTCCTTGTCAGGAGGAGGGAGAAATCTTTTTACATTTATCAAATTTACCCACTATCTATCCATACCAATCTACATGCAAACATAACGTAGAGGTTTACTTTCATAGATGTTAGAATCTATCTTTTGTTTGCGCATATTTTTATATGTGTCTTTTTCTTTCTCCTATCTGATTTCTTATTCCATTTGCTCAAAATTAGATAGGAGCTCTTTTTGTAGGCTGAATTTTTAGCACTCTAGGTTAAGTTGATTCTAATTCCACCAGAAGAGGACTGTGTTATCGGTTTTGCTTCCCTATGTTGTTTAGTAGAACTCTTATATTTCTCCATAAGTTCATGAATACTTGCTACTTGAATAATCCGTATATGCTCTGAAGACACTGCATACCGAACAGGCGTAATCAGAATAACCGAAGGGAAGATAGGTGATCGACTTTCTGGTTGCCAGTGCAAGTCATTCCACTCATCCGAAAAGAAAAACTCCTCATAGAGGGTGACCTTCGCCTGCATCTTCTGCTCCGAATACTGATTTCTCTGAATTTCAATCCAAAACGGAGATCCTTTAAAGATACAAAAGAGATCGGGTTCAATGCCTCCTTTTCGTCCTGTGGGCTTATCTTCGACAATAACCTGTTTAGGGGCACTATACGTACACATTTGTTTATAGATATCTAGAATTGAAAGGAAATGTAATATTTTTTGAGAGTTCTTTTTAATCTTCGCATCCACAGGTAAATATACCGTCGGAGAATACTGCTGAGTGCGTTCAATCAGCCCTAACCGATATAAACGTATCATGACACTATTACAGGCATTAATAGGCGATTTGAGCTGTTTAAAAAACAGTTCCACTAATGAGTCTCGATCTACAGCCCGAAACTGATTGATAAACCCAATGATGTCTTTATCACGCTGAGATAACCGAAAGCTCATCGCTGTTCCTCCTTCTCTAATAATCCAAAGATAGGCTGTGATACGACCTCCAGTTGAGGTTCAGAATTTTTTACCCGTGTTTTATAAGGAGAAAGCATTTCCTTACACGCTTCTTCATCTAAAAAATACGCTTGAAACTCTTTCACCTCATCAATTTTAATTTTCATACGCCCCCTGGCTGCAGCATCAATTTCTTCTGCTCCTAGCACTCCTGCAACCTTTGCATTCGTGGCATCGGCTTGCCGACCCGAAATCCTCACACGTAAGTTCGCCTTTAATGCTGAATTTAATAAGTCCGCGTCAGGACGCTGCATCGCAATAATGGTATGAACGCCTAACGCACGGCCTTGGCTGGCGAACTGTTGAATCATCTCTACAAGGTCCGTTTCTCTCTTCACGATACTCATTTCATCTACAACTACAACAATACGAGGTAGCTTAAAGGGAAGTCGACTAATGTGTGTGACGCCATGCTCTAACAGTAAATCACCCCGTCGATACATTTCGGCTCGTAACAAGGCAAAAGGTTTTCGCATGTCTTTCGCTTCAAAACAAAGCGCATCCACATGCTCAATCCCATGAAACAGCCCTAAATCAGCTCGCTTGAGATCGACTAATACTAATCGCAGATCATCGGGCGACGTATATTTCACCCATGTTGTGAGGATAACGCGCATGAGACTGCTCTTTCCAGCGCCAATTTCCCCAGATATCAATAAGGTTTCTAAATCAGCAAAATCCCATAAAACGGGGTTACCATAGATATCTTGACCAATGCATACTGGGAGCTCCATTTTTTCAATATGAGAATGTATGGCTTCATAATTGTAGTTAAGCATCTTAGGCAGGCTTTTGTGATGAACGGTGAGGCTAAAATTCTTAAGGCTGCCGTTTATTTCGATGTTGCTGCCTAATACTTGCCGTAATGCCCACCTTTTTTTCGTTAAAAGCTCAGGATCAATCCCATTTAGTAAGGAAAAGACGTACCGAGTGTACGTATAATGGTTATCGATTTGATGAATTTTCGGAAACAGATATGAGGTACGGTCTCCACGTTTAACTATCCGGTAAATCTCTGCCGTACGAAACGCTTTAATCAACTGGCCACGCAATTTTAGTTTCTCAAACATCTAAAACCCTCCTCAAAACATAAATGTCGCAAAGAAGTAAAATAAGGCGCTATAGAAGGTGACAGGCAAGATAAAGCGCATTACTTTCGCAAACTGATCCACAAGATCAATGACACCCCATCGCTCTAATATTCGTTCGATAATAGCAATTCCTAAGACAATGCTTCCTAGGGTCAAAATAGTGGGGTCAAACATGGCAAGTGGACTAAATGGGACAAAGGAATAAGCTCTGAAGGGACGAGGTCTCGTGAGAGATGATTGGAGGGCTAAAGGAAAGATCTTTTGAAAAAGAAACCTTTGTGCTTTTCTCATGTTGGTACCTTCTTTCATTCTTTTAATTTTTTGCTTTTGATGTATGAATTATTTCAGCTCAACGCATTCGGTCGCCCCCTTCGCCTCTTCGGCTCAGCTCCCTTACAGGTTTCACGAGAGGCTTCACTACACGTCCAAAGCTTGTATTAACGCGGTAGCGATACTGAACTAGCTACTAATTAAATAATGAAGTTAAGATTCTTTAGATACTATGTAGCTACTGCAGTAAGCTTGCCTGTCCATTCGAAAAATAAAAAAGAACCCTTACTGAAGTAGGTAAGGGGTAGGTGGTGATGTAAGGTGTTATCGTTATTTATGAGCTGGAGTTGTCCTATTTACTAAAAACCAAGTTTGACCATATGAATAATATGTGTTATAAATAAAAATAAAAAATCTGAAAAGTCCGTAAAAGTATACTTTTATGAACTATATATTTTGTGTTATTGTTAAATTTATACAAATAATCCCACTTTAAATATGGGTTTAAATACTATATCCATAATTGCATAAAAAAACCTATTCCCTGGTGCTGTGATGTGGGAATAGGCTCAATGAGTTAAGATGACATTTCGAAAAATCTCCAATTAACATGCCTTTTTTATTTTACAACAAATCAAAGTAGAAAGCGATTACATTTTTTGTTTTAAACACAAAAAATTCGCAGCCTAGAAAGGATGGCGGACTCATTGGAGTTTGGTTTCAAGAACCAATATGCACGAGTATATTATTTTTCCTTTATCAATTCCCTCATCCCTATTTACATAATAAAAAGAAAAGCTCCTGATAAATAATCAGGAGCTTTTCTTTTTATTATGTATCTTATCAGATTCAACTCCATTTGTATATAAATCCCATTATTATACATAATAATAAACAAATATACTTTCTCAAAAGGGGCTTTCGATAGTGAATAGAGAACAAGTCATTGATATTTATCAAGATGTTCTAGAAAAGAAAAGAAAACGTTTTCCTAATTATTTCTTTGTAGGTAATGAAGGGAAAAGATATATGCGCTATATGACATGCTATCTACTTGAGCAACGATTATCGATTCCTATTCACGAGATTCCTCTGAAGGTAAAGGCAGGCACTTTATGGTCTCATCGTCTTAAACCACCTGCTTTGCTTTATAGATGGAATTATTATGAAGTCATTGATAATGCTTATCCAGGAAGATTTAAACCATGGCAGTTCCAACAAGTTCCTGATAAATATTGGGATGGAGAAGAAGGAAAAAAACGAGCTATTGAGGCAGTAAAGTATGTAATAGAGGAAGTACTAAATATCCCTCTTAAAGAGATTCCTATTGAGATTAATATTCACTTTTTTTATCAACATAGCCTAGGAGGTGTCTTTTCCCTTTTCGGCCAATCCCCTTTTCAAGTGGTAGATGCTGTTTATCCCGGTGTCTTTAAGCCTTGGCAATTTGCTCATGTTCCCATGAATTGTTGGAAAAATGAAGAATACGTTCGGGAGGCAATGGTCGATTTTTTATTCAAACAGCTTCATTTCTCTTCTTATGAGGAGGCTTTTCTCAAATTAAAAGGAAGTCATTTCACCGATTTTCAGTTAACTGGTCTCTTTCAAATGGCGTTTGCTTCCAGAATGAACAACGTGAAGGAGTGGATAAAAAAACAACTAACGAATATAGACAATGAATTATCTTATGTGGATCTTGATTAATAAAAGAACCAATTGAAACGAATAGCCTGAACTATATTCCTATTATTTTTATTTCCTATTTTAAAAAATAGCGATTTATAAGTATGTAGTTACTTGCTTTGATTTTTCTTCTTCATAAAAAGATATAAAGATTCAGCAAAAAAAAGAAGAAAAAAGAGCACAAATAATTCGGCCACCTCTATTATCCGAAAAGGACTCACGGCGTTGTACAACGCCTGAGAAATATCAAACCCTTGAAAAATATCGATACCTAAAGAAAAGCCCATTAAGCATCCCATCATTAATAGGCTAATTCCTATGATTTTTATATGGATCACGCTCTATTTAATAGGTTCTTCCCTTTCTTCTATGACGATACATAAATAACATTTGTTAATCTTTACATAAAAACCCCTTATATGGTTAAAGTAATAAAAAATAAAAGAAGGGTGCCTAAATCTATGCCTTCGTTTTTTAAAGATCGCAAACAAAAAAAGAATCGCCAACAGGCTCACGAAAATCGAAGCACTGATTTTCCAATAGAACAGATACAAGTTTCATTATCGAGCAACCTTAATATGATTAAGCAGAAAACGGGAAATAGTTCAGATGTCGTTATTCGCCAGATAAAAATGGGGGAGAATAACGACGTGAAAACAGCCATTGTCTACGTAGATGGAATTGTAGATAATCAGTCGATTCAAGAGTATCTACTGCAATCTATGATGAAGGATGATCATAAAGAAGAAATAAATCAGCACAATGCGCTAGACCTGCTTTCTGAAGATATGATGACAATTGGAAACATCTCTTTCATCACTAACTTGGATGATTTGTTTGCATCTTTAATGGCAGGAGATACTCTTATTTTAATAGACGGAGTAGACCGAGCACTGAGTGCTAGTACCAAAGGTGGAGAAAAACGTTCTATTTCGGAATCCACTACTCAAATGGTAGTGCGAGGGCCAAAAGGAGCATTTACCGAGTCTCTTGGGACCAATACAGCGATGGTACGCCGCATCATTAAGACTCCCGATTTATGGATGGAGTCTTTAAAAGTTGGACGTGTAACAAAGACAGATGTGACGCTTATGTACATACATGGCATTGCCAATGATAAAGTCGTTAAAGAAATTCGTCAGCGATTACATGGAATTGATATCGATAGCATTTTGGAATCAGGTTATATTGAACAACTAATAGAAGATCAAACAGCTACCCCTTTTCCAACTATGTACAACACGGAAAGACCTGACGTTGTAGCCGGGAACCTGTTAGAGGGGCGGATTGCTATATTTGTGGATGGAACTCCTTTTGTACTGATTGCGCCAGCTGTGTTTATGCAATTTTTCCAATCGGCTGAAGATTATTATGCCCGGTTCGACATTGCAACCTCTATTCGTCTTTTACGTATTTTTATGTTTATGATTTCTCTCATTGCGCCTGCTACCTATGTCGCTGTTACAACCTTTCACCAGGAAATGGTGCCAACCACCCTTATTGTAGCCATTGCCGCCCAAAGGGAAGCTGTTCCCTTTCCAGCTTTTGTGGAAGCTCTTCTCATGGAACTAACCTTTGAAATCTTACGAGAAGCAGGGATACGCTTACCCAAAGCTATTGGTTCAGCCGTATCCATTGTCGGGGCCCTTGTAATTGGCCAAGCAGCTGTTCAAGCAAGTATTGTGTCACCAGCAATGGTTATCATTGTATCGATCACAGCCATTGCCAGTTTTGCCACACCTTCCTTTGACATGGCGATTTCAGCTCGCTTAATTCGTTTTTTGTTTATGATTGGTGCAGCAACATTTGGTTTCTACGGCATCATTTTGTGTCTTTTAATGATGATTGTCCATCTATGCAGCTTACGTTCATTTGGAGTACCCTATATGGCCCCATTTGCTCCCTTCATCCCCGTAAACAATGGAGATACCGTTGTAAGATTACCGTGGTGGACGCTGAGACAAAGACCGCGATTAATCACTGCTAACACGGTTCGAGAAGGGGCAAATCAACACCCACACCCTCCTGCGTCTCGTGGTATGATCAATCGCGATTTTGAAGAAGGTGACAACAATGAAGCGTAAAGGTTTTTTTCTTTTGTTAATGATACTCATTACAGTCTTGCTCTCGAGTTGTTGGAGTAAAAAAGAGTTAACCGACCTTGCCATCGTGGCAGCTATGGGCGTGGATAAAACAAAAGATGGCAGATATCACTTAACGCTCCAAATTATTAATCCAGGGAATGTGGCAGGAGGTATGGTAGGCGGAGGCGGTACCCAGAGCCCTCCTATTACCATTTACTCGGCTTCAGGAGACAATCTAGTCGAAGCAAGTAGACGGGCTTCGGGCAGAATTTCTCGAAGATTGTATTATGCTCATGCAAACTTGGTCGTGGTTGGGGAAAAGTTGGCCAAAGAAGAAGGAATTAATACATTAATGGATGCGTTTGATCGAGATCCAGAATTTCGAAATACTTCCACCCTTGTGATTGCCAACCATTCGTCCGCAGCTGACCTTGTGAAAACGTTAACACCAGTTGACAAGATTCCAGCGAATAAAGTGCTAAAAACCTTAGAATTTACGGAAAGAAAATGGGGAGAGAATGTAAAAACATCGCTCCAAGACGTGATGAAGAGCCTTGAATCTCCTGGAAGAGAAACCGTCGTCTCAGGATTTCGGCTAGTTGGGAATCCCCAGCAAGCACAAAAACTAGATAACCTTCAGGAAAGTGCACCCGAAGCAACACTTGGAGCTTCCGGAATTGCTGTCTTAAAACAGGGGAAATTGGTGGATTGGCTGTATGGAGAACCAGCAAGAGGAACGGTATGGATTCTCGACAAAATCCAAGGAACGGATATTAATATTGATTGGGAAGGGAAAAAAGAAGCGATTGCCTATCAAACTGTACGACAAAAAACAAGTGTGTCTGCACAAGTGAAGAATGCTCAACCTCATATTTCTGTTCACACGCGTGTTGAAGGAGATCTCGGTGAAATGGAGGTACCTGTTGATATCACCAATCCAAAGGTCATTACAAAAATCGAACAATCCGTGAGAAAAGAAATTAGAAAAGAGCTAAAGACAGCTATTGAACGTGCGCAAAAAAATAAAACGGATATTTTAGGATTTGGCGAAGTAGTTCATCGTACTAGACCAAATCAATTTAAGAAATTAAAAAAGGAATGGAACGATGTGTACTTTCCGAAGTTAGATGTAGATATTACAGTGGAAGCCTATGTACGTCGCGCTGGCTTACGAAATAAATCGTTTCTTTCAGGGATAAAAGAGAATCAAAAGTAAGGAAAAGGAGGTGCCAGGTAAATGGAGAAAGCAAAAATTAGTGCCAGTCAGCTCTTTATTTTAATGGTCCTGTTTGAACTGGGTAGTGCTTTATTGGTGCCTCTTGCGATAGATGCAAAACAAGACGCTTGGCTTGCGATTCTGCTTGGAATGGTATTCAGTTTCGTTCTATTATTAGTCTATCATAGGCTTTATACCTATTATCCCAACCTCTTGCTTACAGAATATATGCAAAGGATTCTAGGGAAAGTACTTGGAACCGCACTAGCCTTTGTTTATATTCTTTATTTTATGTACGATGCTTCAAGGGTTCTACGCGATTTCGGTGAGGTGCTGTTAACTTTTGCCTATCCTGACACACCTTTATTCATCGCGAATGCATTATTAATGCTTGTCATTATTTATACCATTAGAAAAGGAATTGAGGTCATAGCTCGATCAGGAGAACTGCTTTTTATTTTTATGTATGTCCTTGCGGTTGCTGGTTTTATCTTAATTGTATCTTCTGGATTAATCGAGATTAAAAATTTACAGCCTATTTTGGAAGAAGGCTTATTCCCTGTCCTAAAAGTGGTATTTACTCAAACTTTGTATTTTCCATTTACAGAAGTCATTGTATTTACGATGATCTTACCCTATTTAGACAATCCCAAGAAAGCAAAGGTAACTATGTTATGCGCAACTGGATTAAGTGGAATCAATTTAATTATTACCATGCTCATTAATGTCTGTGTACTGGGTGTTGATTTAACTGCACGTTCACAATACCCACTCCTTAGCACAATTGAGAGCATCCAAGTAGCTAATTTTTTAGAACGTCTTGATGTATTTTTTATGCTTGCCTTAATCATCACTATCTTCTTTAAAATCTGTGTATTATTTTACGCAGCTGTCGTAGGAACTGCTAGTTTATTTAAGGTTAAATCACCTTCACGGTTATCATATCCTTTGGGGTTAATCATTCTCTTTTTATCTATTACCATTGCGAGTAATCTTCAAGAGCATAACCATGAAGGACTCAAAGTCGCAATGTTTGTTATACATATCCCTCTTCTTGGAATTGTTCCTCCTTTTCTTCTTCTTGTAGCTTTCTTTAAAAATAGGAAGAAGCAGAGGGATAACACATTTAACTAACTAATTTTCAAATGTAATATTGTCATTCTCGTTAAATTGCCTAATGAAAGCTTCATCCATAGAAAGAATGCTTTTAGCCTAGAACTAACCTTAAATTAAATCTAACATCTACTACATAATATTCAAAGAATTTCAAGTGACGAAAAGGTTAAAGAACCATTCAAAAAAAGCAGAAAATCGCTTTAATAAAATCGAAAAGGAGGACCGATTGAATGGAAAAAGCCAAAATTAGTGCCAGTCAGCTTTTTATCTTAATGGTTTTGTTTGAGCTGGGTACTACTTTATTGTTACCTATTGCCATGGACGCAAAACAGGACTCTTGGCTTGCAATTCTGCTTGGAACGGTATTCAGTTTTGTTCTGTTTCTAATCTATCATAAACTTTACTCGTACTATCCAGATCTTTTACCTACAGAGTACATGCAAAAAATCTTAGGTAAAGCAGTAGGAAGCGTACTGGCCTTTCTTTATATCTTTTATTTTATCTATAATGTAGCAAGGGTTCTACGTGATATCGGCGAGATGCTGTTAACCTTTGCCTATCCCGATACCCCTTTGTTTATTGCGAATGCTTTATTGATTCTTGTTATTATTTATACGGTTCGCAAAGGTATCGAAGTAATAGCCCGATCAGGAGAAATCTTTTTTATACTCATGTATATCCTAGCCATCACTGGCTTTATTCTGATTGTATGTTCGGGGTTAATCGATATTACGAACTTACAACCAGTACTTGAAGAAGGGATATTCCCACCCTTGAAAGTTGTTTTTACTCAAATCTTGTATTTTCCTTTTAGCGAAGCGATTGTGTTTACTATGATTTTACCGTATTTAAAAAATCCAAAGAAGGCAAAAGTGACCATGTTATGCGCATCAGGATTAGCCGGCATTAACTTGACTATTACCATGCTTATTAACATTAGTGTACTTGGGGTTGATTTGACTGAACGTTCCCAGTTCCCTCTTCTTAGTACCATACAAAGCATCCAAGTAGCTGACTTTTTAGAACGGCTTGATGTGTTTTTTATGATTGCTTTAGTTACCGGTGGTTTCTTTAAAATAAGCGTGTTACTTTATGCGGCTGTCATAGGAACGGCCAACTTATTTAAGATTAAATCATCTTCACAACTGTCGTATCCTATAGGACTCATCATTCTATTTATGTCTCTGACTATCTCTAGTAATTTCCAGGAACACCTCTCTGAAGGATTGGGGATAGAAATGTTTGTTTTGTATATTCCCTTCTCTGCGATTATTCCTCCTCTGCTTCTTCTTGTTGCGTTCTTGAAAAATAGAAAGAAACAGAGAGGATAACAGGTTCATTTGCCTGATTTTTCTGACGATGAAACAACTCTTACAATCCGTTGAATCCTTCTAAGTTAGTGCTTATCAATGTGATTTTAAACTATGTGAGGTGATTTTTCTGTATACTTGGTTTTATGATCATTTTATCAATACAATTCTATTTCCCCTTACTTGCATAGGGATGGTAGCTATCATGTTGAGTGCATATGCGTACTTTAAATTAAAAAAATAAATAATTAACAGTTTCAGGGCTTATTGATTTCTAATGGATCTTTCTCCTTTAAAACTTGATTATTTATATAAAATATAGTTATCACTTATATTAATGACTTAAAAAAAGCTCGCTATCTAAAAAAGTCAGTCATCATAATGAATTTTATCTGCAACAACATGGTAAAATGATCTATTTCTTCTATGATAAAGCTCTTATTATTTGTGAACTTATACAAATACGAACGTTTATTTTACGAACTGTCTGTTTGTATTCATTTTTTTATATGAAAGTTTATTTTGATTTTTGTAGTGATTGTTTATCTAATAATTGCATAGAAAAAATATTATGCTCTGTGAAACCTCACAACTTCAACTCCTCTTAATAAGAGCAATCCTTCGCCTTTTTTATAGTTTTTATTGTTTCATCTCTTAACGCATATTCTTCATACATTGCCATTCTATTTACTCCTTTAACTTAAAACGTTCCTTTTATAATAGTATGCGACCTATTTTAGACTAATGGTCAAAACAGCTTTATAAAGTACAAATAAGGCAACGGAGTAACCTGTTGCCTTTTAAGTAACAGATGATTTTAGGATATTAGTCTAGGACCCGTACACGTACTGCTTCTAGCCCCTTTTGACCTGTTTCTACTTCAAAAGAAACCTTTTGGCCTTCTCTCAGATCTGCATAACCATTCCCTTCAATAGAGCGATAAGAAACAAAAAGCTCAGTTTCATCTTCTGTTGTAATAAAACCATATCCTTTATTAAAATTGTACGACTTGATTGTTCCATTTTTTCTTCCCATATAATCTTCCCCCCTAAATTATTAGTCTTTTTATATTGTATAATATTTGTAACATATTAAGGGAATTAGTGGGGAAATAGGCTTGTGTCTTTATTATTAAATATGGTTTTCTAATCTATAAAATTAACATAAATTCATTCTTCTTAAATCACCACTCGTAAAAGCATACAAATACGAACATTTTTTTGCGAACTATCTGTTTGTGTACTTTTTTTATGAAGTGTAAAGGTAATTAATAGATATGGAAATTATGCTCGTTCATAATAGAAAAAAAGCGCAAACTCGTTGTTACTGAACGGGTTTGCGCTTTTATTACTTCCGCGAACGAGTTTTATGTTAACACGAAATCTCTTCAGAACAAGGTCTGGGAGGATTTCTATAGAATTCTAAATAGATAGATTGACTACCGATACCTAATGTTATGTCAATAATGAATAGTGAAACAGGAGGAGTCCGAAATGAAACATCAAACATTATCACTATATGATTATCACGTATGGGCAAATCAAAGAGTTTTTGAGTGCTTAAAAGAACTACCACAAGACATTTACCACAAGGAGATTCAAAGTGTTTTTTCTTCCATCTCAGAGGTGTTGGCGCATATTTACGCTACCGATAACACGTGGTTGGGTGTCATGTCTGGCGACAGTTTTGATGAAATCATAAAACTAGGAAAACAACTGAGGGAGAAAACAAAAGGAAAAAGTATTAAGGAAATGGAGACGATGTTTTTTTACTTATCCGAGCGATTTAAAGCATTTTTCGATCGTCAAGGGAATCTAGATCAAGCAATTTTCCCAGAACATCCTAATTTTGGCCGGTTGGAATCTAACCTTTTCGAATTGGTGCAGCATGTTGTCAATCATGGAACGTATCATCGTGGGAATATAACAGCTATGTTGCGACAGTTAGGATATCCTGGTGTTATGACTGATTATGTTGTTTATTTGTATGCAATGAAGACGAAAAGGTAGCTTTTCCCCTGCTAACTACAGATAATTTTGCTGGTTCTGGTGAAAAGCTCGAGTATTTTCAAAAATCGCATGTTAACACAAGGTAAATAACGAACAATAAAGATGTATTATCATCAAAAATGTTCAATAAAAAGACCTTAATACGAATAATACAAACAAATTTATTGTATATTATTCAGATTTTTTTCTCGCTTGATCTTTTTGCACCAAAACCGGCTGTAATAGTAGTACTCATTCTCTAAATGTTGCTCAATTAAAGGGAAGAATTTGTGGAAGAAGATATATAGAATAGAGATTTTAATGGGGAAATTCAAAAAAAACAGGAAGTGCTATATATGGAAAACAGTATACGTTATATAAGTGATCACCCTGAAAATTTTAAGCAATTACTGATCTTATACGAATCTTTAGGATGGAATTCACTTGGATTAACAGTTAATGATTTAAAACAAATGTGCAATCAAAGTTGGTATGCAATATATGCTTTTGATAAACAACAATTGGTGGGTATGGGACGTGTGATATCGGATGGCGTGGTTACTGGAATTATCTGCGGAGTCGGTGTGCTACCAAAATATCAATCTAAGGGTATCGGCAAAGAAATGTTGAACCGAATCATTCAACATTGTGAGCAAAATCGAGTTATTCCTCAACTTATGTGTGTAGAAAATTTGGAATCCTATTATGAATCTTTAGGATTTAAGAAATACTCAATTGGAATGACAAGAAATATAAAACGATAAATGCTTATGCCAATCTTGAACTTCACTTAGTTAATATATAAAAAGTTGTTTCTCTAAAACTCAATTTAACATTTTCAAACTATCATAGGCTTTAATTTTAATAATCATTAACTGGTATCGAGATTCCGCAATCGGGCGCTTTAATTGAATAAGCAACAAAGGGATCTTCGATCGGAGGTTATTTTTTCATATCGATAATCAGCTTTATGGTAACTAAAAATGTATGCCCTTTTAGACTATCTATATTGAACAAACCTTAATATTAGCAAAATAAAAAGCCACCTAGTGTAGTAGGACAGGTGGCTTTTTATTGAATAAAACTATAAGATCCATGTGCAGATACAGAATAACATATGTTTGTAAAGATAGTATTTCAGAGAGGTTACAGCATATGTATAAAAGTTGCGCTTTTTATACATCGATTTTACATCCACCCATCCGAGGAGTGCTGTTATATCAAGGATGTATAAAAAGCTGCATATTAAAGGAATCGTAACCTCCTTAGAACCCAAATCCTACAAGGGTTCTTTTTTTGGTTGTGTTCCGGAAAGAGGTATTATGTAAACTGAATTTGTATACTTTATACACTGAGTATCAAAGTGAAACTGATATAATAAATAGAACTTATAACATACATGGGAGAATTAAATATGGATTCTAAACAGTTATTTTTAAGAGAACTACATAGTATCATTAAGGAATATGCAGAAGTCGGGGACCAATTGAAACAACCAGATAAACAATTATCCTGGGAGGAATTTGATCTAACTGAAGATGAAATAAGTGCTTTAAATTCTCAAAAGTTTACTGACGAAAGTATTAGTGCAATAGAAAAAATCGTAAGAGATAACATTATGGGTGCTTTTCATAGTGCTTTTTGTTTACTAGATGGGGTAAGTGATCCTGTATTAGAGAACGAAGAAGATATATGGGTTGGTTTAAAGTTAGAAGAAAAACAAGATGACGATGAAGATGAAGAATTTTTACATGATGAACTGTATAGTTCATATTGGGATTGGCACGACTTAAATAATAAAGACAAATAGAGCAATAATAAAATTCTTTAAGAAATACTATAAGGTAATGAGAAGAGGAGCACTTAATGTGCTCCTTTTGGTTCCTGTAACTGTGATTATGGTAACTAGATATTTATATGGCATACAAAGAATTCACTTAGAAAAATGTTAAAATAAAATCAAAAACCACGGAGAAAAATATATAAACCATGATATTCTACATTCATTTTTAGAAAAGCATTTTGAAAGACTAATTTTGAGCCCTTCCTTATTTTATTCTTGGAAGAATAGTATTCGATTTGAAATATCAAATCCTTTAATACCTTATTACAAAAAGGAACATTTAGAGCAAGCATTTTATCGTTCAATCAGATTATTTGAAGCAGTATTTGGAGAAGAAGATGAGATTCTTCTTGTTACAGATGTACACTCTATAAAAAAAGATATCTTCCTCCAAAAAAGGCCTTTAAACGTATATTTAAAATACATAAAAAATAAAGAAAAGCTATACCAATTAAGTCATCATCTTTTACCCAGTGTATTTGATGAGGCAGATGATCAATCCGTCACTCATCGATTTACACTTTCTTGTAAGAAACCAGAACTAAAATATGTACAACTCTTAAAAGCTATTTGTTATGAAGACTTTGCTCATCCATCTAGCATACTTAAAAACAACCCACAAAGTGGTTATGATATTTATTTTGTTAATCTTTCTAAAGAAATCATTTTTCATTTGTATGATGATCGAGGTTGTGATGTATTAGCCTCTAACAAAAAATCTATAAAGTTTCTTTATGAAGAATATAATCATTGGATTTTAGATTATGACCGAGAAGAAATTGACCTTTTATTTAAATAAACACATTATCGGTAGTCTAAAGATTGTGCTCTTTAGACTACCGATAATGTGTTTTATGTTAACTAGTTCTTTATATCGTATATATTATAAGAATGAAAAAAGAGCTATAGTTAGCTCTTTTTTCATTCTTACTTAATAGCTCCATTAAGGTTATCTTCTGCTTTTTTCATAGGCTTATATACAAATACGTGTAAGGATAGCCCTATAACTGCGATGATATTTAAAATAATGCTCATAATTGGTAATGTCCATTCAAAGAACGTAGGTAAATGTCCATTCATACTTATGGTAGAAGAACTAACTCCTATTATTAAAATGGAAATTAGTAAGGGTAAATTTTTTATCAATGTAAATCCTCCTATACATTTTCACTATTTATATTACCATAAAAAGAAAAAAATGTATTTCTGTTAGATTTTCCGATAGTTACATTATGTAAATAACAGCTGCATCCTTTATAGACCTGATATTCCAAATGCAATAGCAATAAATAAAAAGATTACAATTGCTATTGTAATAACAGTTAGTACAATCTTTTTCCATATATTTTTAGGACTAAAAAAAGCAAAAATTAATGTCAAAGCTAATCCAATCAATAACCATGTGTTGATAGCTGTTGATGAGTAATTATTATTTGTAGGAACTACGAAATAAAAGCCAAAAGTCAAGATTAAAAAAGCAAATGAAATTTTACCAAAATGTTTTCTCAATGTGTGATTCCTCGCTTGCTTAATAGTTTGTATGGTTTTTAAATAACTATTCTTAACGATCCTGATGTTACCAGAAAATACATATTTGAACAAGGAGTTCATAACTACCTCTAATACGTTTTTTGTTGAGTAAATCATAAAGTACTTCATAAAAATAATTAGTTTAATCATTTACACTAACTGACGACAAATAGATCATTGTTCTTCATTTAACAACCTGTTTATGCTTTTTTCAAACTTTGCAACAGAACCAGTTTAACCATCATCGTGTTCATGGAACTTTAGGTTATTTAAGTCCAGTTGAGTTCAGAAAACGAGCCCTTAAAAAAGCAGTCTGAATTTGTGTTAACAATCCACACCTCCATCAATACTATCAAAAGAACCTTTATACTGTTACAGCTTGAGAAATCCATTGAGCAGTTAGTTCAGGAGATTCAACAGGAAACTGATGACCGTACTGAATACGTGTAATATCCAAGTGTTCAAACTGCTTTGGGACATGATGATCTTTGTCCAAAGCTCCCCATAGTATCTTAATTTTCCTCTTATCCCATGTCTCGGGATTTAACTGAATGGATTTTGATATAGTTAAGCAAGACATGACCGTAGCGTTAGTTTTGCGTATACGGGGGGATTTTAAATCACGGACCATAGAATGAGCGTAATTACTCAATAACTGACTGGATGTTCTGAAGCTATTGGCTTGAAGTAGCTCTTTTTCCAAACGGGCAGGCTCCATATATTTTAGAACGAAACTTGTAATACGTCGAAATCTATATTTAGGTTGGATAGGATGCAGTACTGGCTGCAATAAAATGAGTTGTTTGATCAGTGAGGGCAGCCGTTCCATCACTTGAGCCGCAATCAATCCGCCAAATGAATGCCCCACTAATATAACGGGTCTGTTCAACTCAGTGATCATAGTGGAAATGCTCTCTACATAGCCTTCTAGCACAGAAGGATTATGGTGATAAGGGGTACGCCCAAATCCAGGTAAATCTACGAACCAAGTATTTAAACTGCTTAAAAATTGTGAGAGGGGCAAAAGGGCGTCGGCATTGCTGAACGTCCCATGAAGAAAAATAATAGGCGTTTCATTCCTATCTTTCTCTAGCGAAACTAAGTTAGCCCTTCTTCGTTGACTAAAATCTTTCTGCTCATTTTGATTCAGTCCTAAATGATTTAACCGATAATCTAAATCACTAATGATAAAAGGGAGCGTGGACGGAACTACGAATGAATTTCTGCCGTTCCTTTGTTCTATTTCTAATTTACTGTAAACAGGGAATTCCGACTTAACAAGAAAACTCATGGATTCTTTAGGAATACCAAGCATCTTACCAGCACCCATTCTAAGCACAGTTTTCAATAACGGAAGCGGTATAGTTCCTAACGGCTTTGTTGTCTGCAATTCGCGTGCCATGAGTTTGATGAAAGTTCGGATCGACGGACTCTCTTGCTTAGAATCTAAAAGATAGTAGGTATTGCTTGATAACCCTTCTGTATTAGCAAGTTTTGAAATAAACGAAGCCACATGATCAATATGAACCATTGGTAACCAATAATCGTCGCCGCCTGGAACAAGCGGCATAAGATTTCGCCTTACGGCATCGACTAAGATACTAAGGCCTCCAATCTGTTCTGTTTTCCCTGAGAAGGAGTCTCCGACGATTACACTAGGATTAACAGTAGATAAGGGAATGCTCATGTTATGAAGAGATTTTCGTATATAAGAGTCGGCTAAAAACTTCATTTTTTCATAAGGTGGTTGATTGTCCAGCAAATGATCTAGATCCAACAATGCATTTTGTTCATGATAGGGACTCATAAAGCCTGCGACATGGATAAAATGCTTTAATTCTTTTGCAGCGTGGATATCCTGTGCTAGCCGAGCAAGGGATTTTGCAGGGGCGAGAAAAGACTGCTCAGCTTCACTGAGGTTCAACTCAATATTCATTGGACCTCCTGCATGAATAATTAGATCAGTTGCAAGTAATTGCTTGTAGCTGTCATCACTTAAACCTAATCGAGGCTGCGTTAGATCACCGATAACAGGAACAATGTTGTTCTGTTGATCGGGTGCCAGTTGATTGATGATGGTAAGAAGACGATTTTTTTGACGTACAAGTGCATAAATCTGATGCTGAGAAGCTAACTCAGCGATTAAATGACGTCCAATATAACCAGTTCCGCCGGTCATGAAGATATTCATAATAAAAACACTCCTTTATTATTTTATAGTACTAACTAGTACTAATATATCTAAAAATATTACTTTAGCATGGAAGCTAAAGTAGGAAATAAATTTTTGATCATATCTTGGTTGTTAGAAGCTTGAGCCAAGAAGAGAGCACCCTCAATAGAGGAGACAATCAACATAGCTATTTGTTTAACGGGCAGCTCTTCCTTTAGTTCTTGTCGTGCAATCCCTTCGGCTAAAATCAATTCAACACCATGCAGCTGTTTTTCAAAAAAACTCTTGATTCTATCTCTAATTTCAACCGCGTCAATAGGCGTCTGTGTATACAGAGTCAGGAAAGGACAACCGCCAAGGTAGTTATTTTGTTCAATAGTATCGCTTAAAATGTGGAGTACCGCTTCTAATTTCTCCTGAACGGTGAGCTCAGTTTGAGACACAATATAATTAATTCGCTGCTCGTAATGTGCTATCAACTGATTAACAATAGCGAGCAGCAGCTCCTCCTTGCTCTTAAAATAATAATAAATGTTCGTTTTTGAAACTTTGCTACGTGCGACTATGTCGTCCATGCTTGTTGCCAGAAAACCTTTAGTAAGAAACAATGTAAAAGCGGATTGCAGAGCAATATCTTTATTACTAAGTGTATTTTTTTTCATATTAGTACTATACAGTACTACAAATGGAGAGTCAAGGGAATGATTGATGAAATGCATACAAATATAAAAATCACTATGGAGGTATCAATACTCCTAAAGAATTCCCCATAGAAGTACGAGCCTGGATAAATACCCAATCCGAATATATTGTGACCGAACTAAAAATTAGGGGCTTCCAGTCAAGTGTCACTTTAGGAAATAGATTTGATATTTCAATTTTCCGGTTAACAGACATAACCGGAAAACCATTATTCAGAGTACAAAGGTCATCGCCAGCATTTTAGAAAAACCCCACGCTAAGCAAAGAATAAAATAAGTCAGCTCATTTACATAATTATCGTTATCAGCAGCTTATTTTACCTAAAATAACGTTTTACAAAAAATTGCACTGCTCAAAATTGTATAAAAATCTATATATAATGCTTCGTCGTTAAGTTGAACACAAAAAGTTCTATCAGATCTAAACAGCTAATCTTTTTGTCTATCCTGACAAGATAATCAAACCACTTTTACGGGTTCTGGTGCAAAAACTTCAGGGGAATTACAAGTAATCTCTAAGTCTTGGACATACTAATACTATTACTCTAAAAGGGTGTGTGATCGGTATGGAAAAGAAAAATTTATTTAAATGGAAACACTATCAGCCTGATATTATCTTATTAACGGTAAGATGGTACCTACGGTACAATCTAAATTTTCGTGATTTGGTGGAAATGATGGCGGAACGGGGCATAATCGTTGCTCATACAACATTATGTTAACTAACTTTGTATATCGTATACATAAGATAATTGAAGAGTATTAAAGTATATGGGAAAATAATTGAAGAATTTTTGCTTTTTTATATTGTACAAAAGGATCTACTTAAATAGATAGTTTTCAACCAAGGAGGAAACAAATGCGAGATTGTCCTGAAGAATTAGATTTTATTTCATTATTTGAATGTATTCCACTTAAAAAGGATCAAAATGAGGTTTTTTGGTACGATGAGTCCACTTTTATTTTTACTACTCAAACAAACAGGTTTGAAGTGAAAATCTCACCATTCTATAATTCTTTCTCACTTTCAGTAACGGATTTAGAAGATGACGAAATCTTTTATTACGGTCTAGAATCTGTTACAAAGATTGAGATTGTAAACGATAATAAAGAAAGCAAAGCAATTCGGTTATTTATAGATCAAGGAATTGATCGTTTTATAATGACTATGGATATAGTATTTAGACCCAAATTTAAAGTTATGCTAAAAGAAGTGTTGGATTCTTAGAACATCCATTATGGTAACTAGATCTGTATACTATATCCAAATTTTTCTTTTTAGTAAAATAACGGTGATATAATTATAGAAAGATCTACGCAGGGAGTAAAAATATGATTAATCCAAAAGAAAAGCAAAGTTCAAAATTTAGCATAGTGTTTAAATCCTACGAACAGTTTTTGAAAAAGATTTTAAATATGTTCTTTACTAGATGATGTTTCAAACAAAAAGGCTTTTAAGGAATAAGATTCTTAAAAGCCTTTTTGTTTCCTAAAATGGTGATTATGTTAACTATCTCCGTATATGATATTCATAGTGATTAGAAGTTATATTATTGATAAAATGGTATAAAATCCAACGTTGAGGTATTCTACATGTATTTATTTGAACATGAACAAAAAAGAAAAAAGGTAATTCATAACTCATACTTGTCCGTTTTTATTCTTTCTTTATTGCTAAGTTTGTACTTTTTCTTCACAGATTACGGATTAGGAACGCAATTTATTATAAGAGGGACAATCTCTGCATTGTTTTATGTTGCTGTTTTTTACTTTGCTATGAAAAACAAAAGATGGGCTTTATTCTTGGTTAAAGTTAATGTATTAATGCTAATCATTATGTTAGTTGCGTCTATTGTAGGTTTAATATTTGGTCGTTAGGAGTGCCTATAAGGTACATTATGTGAACTAAATAGGTATGTCTTATGCAACTTAAAAACAGATTCACTTTTGTTTGTTAACAATAATTTCCTTAGTTATAATATATGGAAATCACAAAAAAGGTGGATATTTATATGAAATTATCAGTACTTGTAGATAATAATACATTGATTGATCGCTACTTCTTAGGAGAGCCAGCACTTTCATTCTTTATTGAGGAAGACGATAAACGAATTTTATTTGATACTGGCTATTCCGATGCTTTTATAAGAAATGCAGAGAAGATGAGAATTGATTTAAGGAACTTAGATTGGGTAGCCTTATCACATGGACATGTCGATCATACTTGGGGACTTACACATTTAATTAGCCTACATATGGAAGCAAAAAGTGAGGCTTTAACTCATTATACCCCTACCATCATTGGTCATCCGTTAGTTTTTGAAAGCAAATTACTTGATTCAGTAAGCGAGATAGGGAGTGTCTTATCTTACAATAAATTAAGCAAACATTTCCCTATTAACTTATCTAAGCAACCATTTTGGCTGACTGATAAATTAGTGTTTTTGGGTGAAATTAAAAGAAAATTTAATTTTGAGGGCAAAGAATCTATTGGAAAGGTAAACACTGAAAAAGAAGAATTTGATGATTTTATTTTTGATGATACTGCGTTAGTTTATAAATCACTAGAAGGGTTAGTTATTATGGTAGGTTGTGCTCATTCGGGGATATGTAACATTATCGAGTATGCAAAAGAGGTATGTAGTGAAGAAAGAATAGTAGATGTTATAGGGGGATTTCATTTATTGAATCCATCAGACTTTCAGCTAGAGAATACCGTAAAATATATAGAAGAACTTGGTCCTAATAAGCTACACGCCTCTCATTGTACGGATCTACATTCTAAGATAGCTCTCTCTCGAGTTGCTGATATAGAAGAAGTTGGGGTAGGTTTACGACTAGAATATGTTTAAGTAATTTATATGGGTTCCTGGAATACGTTTTATGTTAACTTTAGAAAGGTCAATTGTGGTAAAATATAATAATAAAGTAACTTATTAGGAGTGTTTCTTGAATAAAAGGGCCGCGGGTTGCTTATTCATATTCTTGGCAGCCTTATTTATATGTACAAAGTTTATTAGTGTAGCAATTTATTCTTCCAGTGAAGCATCTTGGAGTTCAGGTACGTTTAAAGACCAATTGTATGAAATAGGCACGACCTTAAATATTTTAAGTATAGTATCTTTAGTCATTGGTATTGTTTATTTATATTTTGCGGAACGTAATAAGCAATAAACATAAAAGATCTTATTCATACTAATAAGGTCTTTTTAATTATGTAGCCTATAAATTCTATAAAAAAGGAGTTTTTATGAAATATAAATCTATTATTTTACTTTTCTTATGCACTGTAGTTCTTCTAATATCATGCCAACAAAAGCAAGAGAATATTAAAGATATTTCTGTGAAAAAGATTTCTTCTTTCAATACGGAAGATTGGAAAATAAATATCGTACCTAAGAAAGATCACAATAAATGGGTATATGATGTGAAAGCTACTTACTTAAAAAATAAGAGCATTGACGTAACAATAAAACCATACTCAGATAACTCTAAGTATGGATACAAAGGTTATTTAAAAGAACCTATAGTTATTCCTGGAGATTACGAATCTGAAGCGTCTGTTTATTCTAAAGAAAACAATAAGGTAAAAATAAAGTTAGAATGGACTGAAGAGAAAGAGAATGAATTGAAACAAGCAGAGGCTGAATATGAACTGGTACCAAGAACAAAGTAAAGACGTTTTATGTTAACTGATAGATAAATAAATGTGATCTTTAACCATATATTTAATTCTTGGAGGAATAAATTGAAAAAACGTTTTAGTCTATACTCATTGTGGTTATCAATACTTGGGATTTTTATTGGGTTGGGACAATATTTCACATCGATATATAGCTCAAATATTCTTTATGTAGGAGTCGTTATTTATCTTGCAGGCTTTACATGTGGAGTACTAGCTTTCGGAAAAAATGAAAAAGGGCTAATGAAATATTTTAGTTTGGCCTCTTTTGTTATAATTCCATTACTTATCACGTTAGGTATGCTACTTTTTGCAATGAACTTTGGTGAAAATTAAAAAGAGCACACATAGAATGCTTGCATCTTAAAAAATATTTACATAAAAAAAGAAACCTTTGCCCATACAGGCAAAGGTTTTTCAAATTTATTGGAATAGGGGAATACGTTACTAGTCTGACCAAATTTGTAGATTTATATACATATATCTTTAAAAATGAATCTTGTAATCGACTATTATTTCACAAAATAACTTTGTTTATTTCTTATAATATGTTATGTAAATATTAAAGTATTTCATGTATTATTAAAGTTTTACTATTTACAGTTACTGACGACAAATATGGTCTTGATGTATTGCAATATATGAATCAAAATAAACATTCCAACAAACAAGTTGTAACGGCTAACGCTAAATCTAAAACGGAAGATATAATAAAGTAAAGAGTCTATGTATGTAGGAGGAATATTGATGATACAACAAAACAAAAGACCGAACTTTAAGGTTTCACACGTTCTCCGGCTTATCTTAAATACAGCATTGATTTTACTAGCTGTTACTTTATCCGTTTTGCTTGGTAAGGAAATTTTCCATTTCATTCATTTTTCTATTTTTAATCGAGGAATTGAGACTCACTACAAAATTCTTGAAAGTATCTTAGTTTTCTTTTTGTACTTTGAATTCATTGCAATGATCGTAAAATATTTTCAAGAGAATTATCACTTTCCTCTACGCTACTTTCTCTATATTGGCATTACTGCATTGATACGTCTGGTTATTGTGGAGCATGATAACCCAGTTAATACACTTTTGCACACTTGCGCTATTCTTGTGTTAACTATCAGTTACGCTATTATAAAGTTTTCGTCGAAACAAAAGGAGAAACTATAATTATGCCTTGTTAAAAATAGGATATCTTTTCATTGTGCATTTTTGTGCAGAATAACAGCACGAAGGCTTCCAAGGAGGACTATTCGCTATACATTCATATACATAAATTACTTCCGAAAAAATCACACTATGTAAACCGGCTTTGTATCTCTATATATAGAACCAGTTTACATAGGAGTTTACTTGCACTTATGCTAATTGTTCATTCAATATTTTTAAAATATGTGGCCTTGGGTCTTCTCTAAAAACTCCTCCATGGTAGCAAATTACTGTGTCGATGTCGTAATCTAAGAATTTTTTTAAAGATTCTGTAGCTGTTTTTATATCAAGAGTAGTCTGTTTAACTGGTCCATGAAGTTGATTATTGATTTTCACCATAGCATCCCCAGCAACTAGTGTTTTTGATTGTTTCAAATATAAGCTAATATGACCTGGAGAATGTCCAGGAGTATAGATAACTTCAATTCCTCCACAGTAAGGAAGTTCTTGTTTATTTTCTAATAATCCATCTACCTTAACTTTTGGAGAGTTGTCATATAAATGTTTAACCTCTTTTGGAAGAGAAGCTAATTCTTCTTTACTCATACGACTAGTATCTGTTTTTATGAGTGGTAAAACCCCTTCAATATAGGGTTTATCATTTTCATGGGCATATACTGTAATCTGGTTATTCAATTCGTCTAAGAGTTGAGGACCACTTCCTATATGGTCAATATCCTGGTGTGTTAAAATAATTGCCTTTAGAGTTTCAAAAGGAACACCAATTTTAGACATAGATTCTTTTATTTTATTTAACTGTCCCGGTACTCCAGTATCAATTAAGATAGACATCTTGTTATCCCAAACTAACGTAGGATTTAATACAATTTGCTTACCAAGAGCTTCGATTTTTAATTCTATGACTTCTACTCCACTAGCTACCTTCAAATTTCTACCCCATTTCTTTTATATAAGTACCTACCCTATTTTGTATTTTAATGAAAAAAGAATTGAATACTATACTGGAAAAAAATACAAAAATGTGGTATTATAAAGATAAGATTAAGATAATTTTTTAATAAATATAAGTTTTAAATAGATATTTTGAAGAAGAACATGAAAAAACCTGTATTTAAAAATACAGGTTTTTTGCTTCTTATAATTGTGATTATGGTAACTAGATTTTTATGCAGAACAAACTTTCTGTTAAATATTGACACAAATAGTAAGTGCACGTATTATTAATGATACGTGCACTTACTATTTTAGGAGGTCTTATTATGTGGAACTACGAACATGCTATTTTTACTACTTCTAGCCCTACATCTATTTGGAATTTGTATCAAGATATATCTAAATGGTCAAAGTGGGATGATGAAATTATAGAAGCTCATTTAGAGCGCCCCTTTGCAACGGGAAGTGTTGGAACTCTAACAGTTCTCAATCAAAAACCTAGTATCTTTACTCTTAAAGAAGTGAAAGAAAATCAAAGCTTTACAAGTGTTATGGCAATAGATGAACTAAATATACAAATTGCTTTTTATCATTACATAAACAAGACCGATTCCCAAACTAAAATTACACATGGTGTTAGCATTTCAGGCCCTCATGCTAAGGAAATAGGGGATCAGATAGGACCTTTGTTAACAAAAAATATCCCTCATTCTATGGATAGACTTGTTAAATTGGCAGGTGAAAACGAATGACTAAAATACGATATTGGATAGGTGTAGTATCTGAGGATCATGTAAGAATAGGAGAGGAAAATGGCTTTGCTCAACTATGTCATGGTAAAGCATATCCTTTAAAACGAATGAAAGCAGGAGATTGGCTCGTTTATTATTCACCAAAGACATCTTATAAAAATGGCTTACCTTTACAGTCTTTTACTGCTATTGGTAAAGTTAAATCGGGTGAGGTTTATCTTTACGAAATGAATCCAAACTTTATACCGAATAGAATAGATGTAGAGTTTAAAGAATGCCAATCTGCTAGTTATTTAGAAATTAAACCTTTATTAAATTTTGCCCGTATGACCCCAAATGTAGGACTACTCTTTAGAAGAGGGCATTTTGAGATAGAACGGGAAGACTTTTTAATAATTGCTAAAGCTATGGGGGTAAAACTGCATGAAATGGGTTTCCAAATTTAATAATCCAGAAGATAGCTCAGGATTTCTATTATGGCAAGTAACACATGCATGGCAAAGACTCATAACAAAAGAACTGAGTAAGATAAATGTTACTCATTCACAATTTGTGTTACTAGCAGCATGTGATTTTCTACAGACTAAAGGAGAAAACGTGACTCAAAAAAAACTTGCTGACTTTACAAAGTTAAATATTATGATGATTTCTGATGTAGTACGTACTATTGAAACAAAAGGGCTTTTAGAGAGAAGTAAGAACCCCTTAGATAAGCGAGAAATTTTATTATCTATAACTGCAGAAGGAAAAAATAAGGTTAAACAAGGGATTCCAATTGTAGAAAAAGTAGATGAACAGTTTTTTAATAATATTAAAGATACTCAGGACGACTTTAATGAGATGTTACATTCTTTATTATAACTAAGTTGGTTTCTAGAATAGCTCATACTACTTCCTATAAATGGTTTTATGTTAACAAAAGTAGGAAGAGCTAATAAAAAACAGCCCTCCCCATTCAAATAGGATAGTGCTGTTTTTTATTAGTTTATTATATAGATCAATACTGCTATTAAGTTAGGAATAGCAATTGAAATAAACTTTTTTGAATCCTCTATACGACTTTTATGGCTTTTCCCATTGGAAGTTGATAACCGGTTGTTACCTAAAGTATAAATTAAGAAATCTACAGAAAGCACTATAGATACTAATCCTATAGCTCCACATAAATAATAAACAAAACTCCAAATTCCTGAAAAATAAGAAATAGCTAGTACGATAAGTAGTGCAATTATTCCCGTTATAAGTCCTTTTTTCATTTGATAATCCCTCTTTTTTAAAAGTAATCCACCTATATATTACCATGAGATTCCTTTTTTTGTGAGGGCGTACCTAGAGAATTCATTATGGTAACTCGCTTTTCATATGACATGCCTAACTTTGATTATTGGATTGTTTCTACTGATAGCTTGTAACACATATGCTTGTTCTGATACAAATCCTGCGTTATCTAATCTTTATGGGAATTACATATTATAAAAAAGAACAAAGCTTCGTTTGATTTTAGACTTTGTTCTTCTTGTTTATCCTTTAAAGTATAGAAGGTAGATAGTTTAGACAGATTAAAAAAGTCAACCAGAGCATCTAATTAACTTTTAGCAAGTCTAAAAAGCTTTGATAGCAAGTCTCTTTGTAATATTGATGGGAATTTATATCTTCGTTCATTAGCCATTGAATGAGCAATCCATCTATAATAGCGCGCATGGTTTTTGAAGTGTTTTCTATATTAATATTCTGTTCAAACACTCCTGTTTTCTGACCAGAAGTAATAATGTCAGATGTAATGCCCCAACAGTTTTGATAAAAATGATGATTAATTTTTCTATATGTTTCATTTTGACCTGCCTGAGACAAGAAATCTAAATAAACTCTATAAAATTTTGCATTTTTCTCAGGGGCGACAAATACTGAGTTTACATAAGCTTTTAATTTACCCAAGGGAGTAGACTCTGAATTCACTGATGCAAGCTCATAGTTATAGATTTTATTTGTAAGCCACTCAAGGAGTTGAGATAAGGTATCTTCCTTATTTTCAAAATAATAATGGACGACTCCTTTACTAACTTCTGCATGATCAGCAATACTCTGTAAGGTAACCGAATTATAACCTTGTACTGACATAGCTTGGAAAGCTGCTCTTAATATTTGATTCTTTCTCTCTTCTGCTTTTTTCTTCATAATAAACCTCCAGCAAACTAAACCTACAAATTAGTATACAACATTTTATAAAATTTGAACAAAAATTATTCTGACCGGTCAAAAAAGTTTGACCGGTCAGAATAATAATGTATACTAGAAGTAGTTTCAAAAAGGAGGAATCACGAAATGAAAGATCAATTCAAAGCACTAGTGGTAGACAAATGTAATGATGAATTTTCAATAAATGTAAAAAATATTTCTCTGGAATTTTTGCCTAAGAGTGATGTCTTAATCAAGGTACATTATTCGGGGATTAACTATAAAGATGGGCTAGCAGGTACTCCTGATGGTAAAATCGTAAGAAATTATCCATTTATACCAGGGGTAGATTTAGTAGGTGTAGTCGTTTCTTCTAAAGATCCTCGCTTTCATGAAGGAGATGAAGTCATTGCAACAAGTTACGATATAGGTGTTTCCCATTTTGGCGGATACAGCGAATATGCCAGTATTCCAGGTGATTGGATTGTACCTTTACCTAAAAATTTGACCCTTAAAGAAGCCATTGTAGTAGGAACAGCAGGCTTTACGGCAGCCTTATCTATACAACGTCTAGAGGAGAATGGAGTATCACCAGAAAAAGGGAAAGTTCTTGTGACAGGTGCAACCGGTGGCGTTGGCAGTTTTGCGGTCTCATTTTTAAACTCTCTGGGTTATAAAGTAGAAGCTAGCACAGGGAAAGAATCGGAGTATGAGTATTTACGAAAACTCGGAGCTCATACCATTATTTCAAGGGATATGACGTATGGAGGAAAAGTTAAAGCTTTAGGGACACAAAAATGGGCTGCAGCAGTTGACCCTGTTGGGGGAGATCCTCTTTCCTCTGTTTTAAGCCAGATTCAATATGGAGGTTCAGTTGCTGTTAGTGGATTAACAGCTGGGGCAAAACTGGCCTCTACTGTTTTTCCATTCATTTTAAGGGGCGTCAATTTACTTGGAATTGACTCTGTATACTGTCCAATGGAAACACGTTTAAAAATATGGCAGCGCATAGCAACAGATTTCAAACCATCTAATTTTGAAGATTTTATCTCACAAGAAATTAATTTAAATGAGCTTCCTACTGTTCTTCCTAACATTTTAAAAGGGTATGTAAGAGGAAGAACGATTGTAAAATTAGTCTGATAAGAAATTTACATTGAGATTTCTTAATGTAAAAAATCAAGCACTATAAAGAATTTTTAAAATATTTGAGAAATACATCCAAAAAAGTTAAGGGTTAAACCCTTAGCTTTTTTGGTGCCTAGAAGCTACATTATGTTAATTCGATTTATTTATTATAATATATAGAAAAAATGATATTATATGGTTACTGAATTAGAATAGGAGAACTTATGTAATGTCTAGCTTTGATTTTGCTACACTTTTGCTTACTCTTACTGTATGGTCACCAGTGATTATACTGGTTTTACTAATAGTGGGTATTGTTCTTTATAAGAAAAATAAGAAAAGACCTTATTAATAAGGTCTTCTTATTTTCTATAACACGTTTTATGTAAACTGAAATTGAATATCATATTCACAATGTTTTTCATCCTTATATTTGATAAAATGGAATAAATAAGTAGTTATATTTAGGGGGATGAGGATGAAAAAGATATTTTTTATTGCTGCCATATTGTTTCTAATGTGTGGCTGCCAAAGTAAAGATAAGGAGCCTTTAGTTTTTACAGGCAAAAGCGATAATTGGACAGTAAAAGAGACTGTAAAGCCAATATCAGATAAAGATAAAGGCGAACCAAAGACTATTAAATTGACTTATACAGGCAAAGATAAGAAATCGGTTGGAGAGTTCAGTTTTAAATTAGAAGCACCAAACGGCCAATGGGGTGTTTCCATTATAGAGCTAGATAAAGAAGGGAAATTTGAAGAAAAAACAAATGCAATAGTCAACAGAGAAACATTGAAATCAGATAAACCTATAATAATTTTAAAATGGAATGATCAAAAAGAAGAGATTACATTAAAAAATAAAAACCAGCCATAAAGCTTATGGCTGGTTTTTATTTAGCTATCTATTCGTTTTAAAATTTTATGCTCTTCTTTTTCTGGAAAAGGTCTTACACCAAAGTAATAACTAAAAACAAAAAAGATAACAACAATTACAGCAAAAATGAGCAACTTTTTTGAATAACCTTTAGAGTCGCTTTTATTCTCAAGTTCTTCTTTATATTTTTGTTGAATTTGTTTTTTCTTGTCATCTATTTTCATATTTACTCCTAGATATAGTTTTTATCTAATTTTACCATAAAAGCCCATATTAGGTTAACTGAAGCTGTACAGAGTATTCGTTCATTTTTTATCTTTTTAATGTGATAAAATGTAATTATAAGGAAAAAAGAGATGGTAAAATGGAATTTATCATGGCTTTATTTGTTTTTCTTTTTTTGCTTGCAATTAGCTCAACTTTAAATATACTTTTGAAAATGACAGATAAAAAGGATTGGATCATCTCTTTGCTATTAAGCATGGTTTTATCGATTACAATAGTTGCAGTTTTGGGGGCAACATAAAGATAAGAAGCCATAGGAACTGATTGTTCCCACGGCTTTTTGTTTGATGTTTATATATATTAGATTTAACTGACTTCTACTTCCATGTAACGGATGCCAAAAAAAGTGTAATATGTAACGCGATAATTTTTAATTAATTTTCGCTCTACGGTGTTCCACTGATGTCCATTTGATTTGGCTTGGTAACTCTGCACCATAAATTTGTCCAATGGTCTAAGTGACCACTTTCTGAAATCTCCTTCAAGTTGTTCTACCTTTTTTCCTTCTGTTGAATTTAAATCCTCTGCTTCATTACTTATTATTCGCGGTATACCAATAGCCAAAATAGTAAAAATTCCAATGATAATGCCCCAATTCCACAAGTGCTTTTTCATCTTGGATATTTCTCCCTTTTTTATTTCATTATATTATATCTGTTGATATCCCACTAATATATTATTCTAATTAAACTATTAATCGTTCCTTGTTATATTTCTTCCTAGAAAATCCACTATGTTAACTAAATCTTTATATGTCATAAATAATGATTTTAATACTTATATTTGATAAGATGTAAATATAAGGAATTTTATGAGTTAGAAGAGTTTAAAGACTTAAAATCTTTATGAAAAGGTTGATAAAATGAAAAAATCGTTGTTCTTAAATAAAAATTTTAAAATTTTATGGACCTCTCAGATTTTACAGACGTTAGCAAATACCTTATTAACCATTTCAGTTATGGTTAATGTCTACAAGCAAACTAATTCGGTATTAGGTTCAGGTGCTGTACTAGCATTGACTTCTCTTGCAGGATTTCTAAGCAATTTATATGCTGCTAAGTATATTAATTCATTTCATACCTTAGCTTTATTGAGATTTGTAGGATGGTCTAGAGGAGTTTTAACTTTAATATTAGGTGGATTAATTGTAACTCATTTTACATTCTCATTCATTTTATTATTGATTGTTTTATTTGTATTAAATTTTATTGGGGCTTGGTATGCACCTGCTCGAATGTCTGTTATTCCTCTAATTGTAGAAAAGAAGGAATATATTAGAGCGAATGGTAGTCTATCTGTGGTTAATCAAATTTTATTGGCTGGTCTTTGGGGAGGAGGAGGTATCTTAATCTTACTTATCTCTCCGTTTGCTATGATTCTTTTAATAATGGGTTCTTTTTTTGTCTCCGGCTTTCTAATTTATAAGATTAAATTACCCCATAAAGACACTACATTAACAGTTAAGAAAAAAGCCCAACCATTGTGGAGTTCAATTTATAAATCTCCCATCCTTATAAATATTACTATTATGGACTTTTTTGAGGCTTTAGCTAATGCTATATGGTCTTCTGCTTTATTATTAGCATTTACTCATGATGTACTAGGCAAGGGAGAAGATTGGTGGGGGTTTATTAATGCGTCTTACTTCATTGGTGCTATTCTAGGAGGATTAATTGTTGTATATTTGTCAAGAATTTTAGAAATGAAAATGGGATACATTATAGCCTTAAGTGGTTTGTCTATGGGACTATTCACATTTATGTTTTCAACAACTTCCAGTGGAATACTTGCGCTTATTTTTTGTTTATTGATGGGTCCTTTATATCAAATCAGAGACACATGTCAGGTAACGGTCTTACAAGATATTATTAAACAGTCTGAACTTGCTAAAGTCACAGCTGCTCGAAACATCATACTTACTCCTTGGACAGGTGTTACCTATTTAATAATGGGATATTTAGGAGATATGTTAGGTGTGAAACTTGTTTTTATTTTGGCAGCTGCTCTATATTGTGGTTCAGCTATCCTGGCTTTGTCATCAAAAACTTTGAGGGATTATAATATCAAAACTGTAACGGAGCAAGAATCTCACTCTATAAAAGCTTAAGCACTTATATTACAAATTTCTACCCTGCCGATAATACCTGTTATGTAAATTAGTTAATTAACGAGTCAGCTTTAATTTTTAATAATAAGGATATTCGTATTTTTGCATAATGACAGAATCCCACAACCAGTATATAATCCCTGCACCGATTGCCCATACAATCATCCTCCTAGGATTAAATATTGGTGTAGACCATCCTCCCTCAAGTTTATAAAAAACATAAAGAAAAACGATTGCCACGACACAATATATTAGTAAATAAAAGATATTAAACCTTTTCGGGCACTTATTTAGAAGAAACTGCAAGGGTACTGCAGCAATAGAGTAAGGAATGAGTGTAACAAATGGAATAATGAAACATGCAATAATAGCTCTATAACTCGGTTCGATGATTACCATGAATATAGCATAAGAAACACTAGAACAAATGACTGTTAATATATGATAAGGAAAAAAATCTTTAAATGTCAATGATTGAGCACGCCCTTCTTGTCTATAGTCAAGCACGTACTGTTACTATAATGCATGAATGAAAAGGAAACAATTACTTAAGGGAGATTATTTCCGATAACACGTTTTATGTTAACTAAACCTATATAGCGTAACAGTTAATCTGTAGTCGAAATAATTAAAAAAGCACTAACTAATTCGTCAAGGCGATTCAGTTAGTGCTTTTTTTTGCGAAGTATTCTCGTGTATCTGTTCTTTGCTTCTCAGGTAAAACATGGTTAAGTTCCTTATCTAACCATGCAAGAGTTTTATGACGAAGAAATTCACGCATCTGTTCTTCTGCCTCAAGCATGACCAAATTAATTGTACAAGTAGAATTGCTGGATTCACAGGAACTACAGTCCTTGTCACGATATAATATACCGTTTTGTACAATATTTTTACATTGGAAAATAGGTTTGGGTCCTTCGACAGCTTCTATTACATCCCAAAAAGAAATCTCTTCTGGGGACTTAGCTAATCTATATCCTCCTTTTACACCAGGAACGGAACTGACAATACCAGCTTTAGATAATTTACCGAAAACTTTCGAAAGAAATGTCTCCGAAAGTCCTTGGAATTCTGCTAAATCTTTTATTCCAACACTTTCTTTTGAAGGCGTATCAATTAAATAAACAAGACAATGTAATGCATATTCAACCCCGACGCTATACTGCATATAAACTCACCTGCTTTTGGTTTTAAGGGTTATCAAATTGTATCTTAGGAGTATTTTGAGTGTTTGTCAAATAGAAGAAATCTGTTTCAGTATATTATTTTTTTCATTTGACAAAAATAATGATAGGGTTTATATTAAAGACCGAGTTAATCGACGATTAGTTTAGTCCTTAATTTAGAATTAAAATACAGATTAAAGGAGAAATACAAATGAATAAAACACTTATCATTAATGCACATCCAAAAGTAGATGATACTTCTTCATATAGCTTGAAGGTTTTTCATCACTTTTTAACAGCCTATAAAGAATTAATTCCTGATAGTGAGACAATTGAACAAATTAATCTATACAGTGATGTAGTACCAATGGTAGATAAAACAGTATTAAGTGCATGGGAAAAACAACGAAATGGACAAGAGCTAACGAGCCAAGAAAAAGAAGTAACGGACCGCATGTCTGAGGTTTTACACCAATTTAAAAGTGCAGATACGTATGTCATCGTTTTACCTTTGCATAATTTTAATATTCCATCGAAATTAAAAGATTATATAGATAATATTATGATCGCACGTGAGACGTTTAAATATACGGAAACTGGCTCAGTGGGTCTACTTAAAGACGGACGAAGATTACTTGTTATTCAAGCAAGTGGATCAATCTATACAAATAATGATTGGTATACAGAAGTTGAATACTCTCACAAATACCTGAAATCAATGTTCAATTTCCTTGGGATTGAAGATTATCAAATCATTCGCGCACAAGGAACTGCTTTATTAGATCCAAATGAGGTAGTAGAAAAAGCATATAAAGAAGTGGAAGAAGCTGCTTCAAGATTGGCTACAAAATAAAAAACACTTCATTAAAGGAAATGTCAAGTGAATTAATCATTTGACATTTCCTTAATTTAATAAAGGGAGAGTTGGGTTTAACATGGGAAAAGTTCTATACATTACTGCGAATCCAAAATCAATTGAAACCTCAGTTAGTCATCGAGTAGGGCAAGCTTTTCTGCAAGCTTATCGCCATTCTCATACAAATGACGAGATTAGAGAAATAAATTTATACGAAGAAGACTTTCCAACAATAGATAATGATATCCTTAACGGTTGGGGAAAAATGCGTAAAGACGGAATTTCCTTCTCAGAATTAAATGAAGTAGAACAACAAAAAATAAATGCTTTAAATACATTTACAGACATGATAGCGAGTGCTGACAAATATGTATTTGTATCTCCTATGTGGAACTGGGGAACTCCACCAAGATTAAAAGCGTTTATCGATTCCTTTGTAGTAGTAGGAAAAACATTTCATTACACAGAAAATGGCCCTGTTGGACATTTACAAGGTAAAAAAGCTATCCACGTTCAAGTAAGTGGCGGAACTTACTCACAAGGACCTTTTGCGAAAATGGATTATAGTCACCCATATTTAAAACAAGTGCTTAACATCATAGGTATAGATAATGTGGAAGTATTGTATGTGGAAGGGCATGAATTTGATCGAGAGAGAGCAGATGATATTATTCGCAAAGGTATATCAGATGCAGCAAAACATGCGTTGGCTTTTTAATTTTACTCCATATTAGTTAGAAGTGATGTGGAAAGTCAAAACAATTTTTTCATTATGGGAGAGAAGTTATAATGGCTACTGTTAGAAAAGCTGAAACGAAAGATATTAATCAATTAACTGAACTAATGTATGAGTATATCGTTGACTTTTATCAAAGACCAGAACCACCTGTGGAAAAAGTTCATCAACTTTTTTATACACTCATTAATCAAAAGGAAGGAGCTCAATTTGTTGTTGAAGAAGATGAAGAGTTAGTTGGTTTTTCTATAACAGTTGTAAATAGTAAAGTATTTTTAACCAAAATACTTTACTATTTACTCAAAAGAATTAAAGAGTTTTTAAGTTAACATAAATGTTGTTGTATAATCAAAATATTCACGAAGAGATAAGGTATGAAACAATAAATGCATAAAAGAAGGGATCGGCCTATTGAATCAATATCTAACATATAATTACAAAAGGTATTTCTCTAATAAAATAATTAAGAATGTATTAAAAAATTTAGTTATTAGAATTCACCTGAAAGAAAAAGGTTATGAATAAGTTAACGTGTTTTTAGAAAATATAAGTAGAGAAAATGAATTGATAGGGGTAGAAAAAATGAATGTAAATGAATTGGGTTTTCTTTGGTACTTACAATCAAGTTCTAATATGATTAACATATTTTTGAAATATCTTATTGGAACTACAGAAGATGTTGATGTGAAAGAAATTCTAAAACAAATAAACGAAATATCAACACATCAAGAACAAACAGCTAACTTAATTTTGTCTGAAAAAGGCTTTAAAAGTACCTCATTTTTCAACATCCAAGATGATTTATATAATCCAAATACGAAGTTATTTTCAGATCAACTAACTACAGAAATTCTTAAACATGTAACGGGTAACGGATTGAAAGAACTTGCATTGCAGTATTCAGAATTAACTGATTTAAAAATTAAAAAATTTTTTAAAGAACTTCTCGATACTTTTACTGAAATAGATTATTCTTTATTAGGGTTGTTAGGTGATAAAGGCATGCTACAAAATAATTCTTTCTCTTACAAAAATGCGGAAGAGAGAAAAGGGAAATTGTTCAAAGTTAAATCAACTCAGCAAAGACCACTTAATGCAGTAGAACTGTCACATATGTTTAGTTCTCTTGAATGTAATAATGTGGGGGTCGCTCTTTGTGCTGGTTTTTCTGAAGTTGTAAAGGATGAGGACATAAAGAATTTTTTACTGGAGGGAGAAAAACTCGCATTTAACCAAGCTTCTACTTTATCGAATATCTTCAGGGAGAACGGTGTCCCTACCTCAACTGGATTGGAGGCTCACGTTAATAAGATTGAAGCCTCACCATTCTCAGATAAACTAATAGCAAATTTAATTATGTTTCTAAACCCAATAGGAATAACCAATTTACAAAGTGCTATAGTAGTTAGCTATAAAAGAGATCATATAAATTTATTAAAAGAATTAATCAAGCAGGTCGAAGACTTTTCAGAAAAAGGATTTAAGTTATTAGTAAGAAAAAATTGGTTTAATGAACCTCCTCTATCTAATTGGATGCATAAGTAAAAGAATAAAAAAATAGAGGTGAAACATTATGGGAAAGTTTGTTGAATCCATAGAAGAAAACTTTAAATTTTTCCAAAAACGCTTTCAATATTGCGACGATGTAGAATTCTGAATTCTACATCCACATACATCTTGCAGCGTATCATTGACTAAGTACTTCCCGACGAATGCCAATCCCATTTAAGCTTGTTTTCCAGGTGGCGTTTCAAGCCGTAAAATTGCCTGCTTCTTTGGTTGTTGACGAAAAGGACGAAAAAAATCCCTTAATATTGTCAGTTGACCTTCATATCCCATTGCTTGTATTTCTTCTAATAAAACTACACAATTAATAGTACCTTCTTTAAGACACCCAAGTATATACGTTTTATAAAAATCTAACTTACTTTCTTTTTTCTATTTATTTACTTTTAGCTTAGACAACTGATTATCTTTTAGGTATTTACTTACGGTTTTATGATTAAAACCAGTTGCTTCTGCGATAGCTGTTTTAGTCGTTCAACCTTCTTGAAATAATTCTCTAATCATAAAAAACTCTCCAATCTTCAGTACCGTTTCTCCACTCCATCCATGATGTGGTCTTGAAATGATTGTCTGTTATTATTAGGGAATTTTGAATCGCTGTTATTGGTATTTTACAGTTGCTGATTATACTTGAATACTTAAAAGAGTTTTTTATTTAATATGTACCTTATGAAATTCCCCAAAAATATACCCAAAAAGAAAAAGATCATACCTGAAAATACCGGTCCTAATAGTATTGTAAAAATAGTCAAAGACCTAGAATAAATAATACCGACTGTTCCTAAATAAGCTCCCAAAACAAACGGAAGATAGTAAAATGGAGGATTTTCACCCTTTGCTTCTTTAACTGCATCCCACATAGCAAATACATATACGCAAGGATAAAACAATAGCCATTGATAATTAGTTACTTCAATGGCTTCGTTAACTTTTCCATTAAAGCTTAACATAATGGAGGTATTTAAATTTGAATTATAATTTATGAAAAATTCTAGGAAAATGAATGTTATACCTTTGAATATTTTTCTGTTTAATAACTGTCCAAACCCCGGTATGGCAATGCTCCAGAGTAACTTTTGTAACTTATCTTCATTCATCAATACCACTTATCCAATCAAAATTATTTTTTCTGTATTATTCTTTTAAAGTAGACAATTTAAAAGTAATAAAAAAGCAAATGCCTTTTCTAACTTAAATTGTAATAAATTTATTATTTGCAATTTGCTATTTGTTTATTTATGGTTTGTGGTTTAACAAAAATAGAATAAAAATAACATCTGGACAACAATCCTATACAGTTTTTGATACCGAATGAATGTAACCATTTGAGAAGAAATTGTCATGGCTTATACTGTTACATTTGCATGACAAATAAAAACTGTTGCATCGTAAATAATAGAGTAGCTAATACTAATTTTATGACTAAGAAAGGAGATGGAGCTATATGAGAAATAAATTAGAAAGACGATTTCTAATTTATACAACCATTATATTTTTAGGCGGCTTACCCCTGGTTTTAAAGAAAGTCAATATCAAAGATTCACTATTGATCTTGTTTATGAATGGATATACAAATGCTATCGTTGACAGGTTTTTAGTTAATCGTAATATACTTAGTTACCCTGTACGTTTTATTCCAAAAGAGTTTAAATCAAATGTTTTGTTTAATTTTTTATACTTACCAACTGTTTCTTTATGGCTGTATCAATTAACTAAAAATGATAAGCCTTTTAAAATTATATTTAAAATAGTATCTATTGTTAGTTCACTATTCCTATTTGAGTTATGGGCAGAGAAAAATACGAAACTAATTAAATGGAAAAAAGAATGGAAATGGTATTACAGCCTTATTAGTCTTAATATAAGAACGTTATTTAGTCGTTTAGTAATCGAAATTATTAACATTTTAGATAAGAAACAAAAGGATTAACCTATGCTCCTACTAGAAACAGTGATCTTGTGTCTTCCTCTTGTTTTATAGGTGGAAACTCAACTGGTACTGCTTCTTCAAACACGAACAAATCTAATTGTTCAGTTTCAAATGGGTTACCTGATGTTTCCCAGCCGATTAATGTTCAGAACAAGTCTTCATTTTCCCATCCAGTTAAGTTACCCCAAATAGAAACTTCACTCACATGAGCATGAGAAGAACTTGGGAATGCTGTTGCTTCTACCTGTTCAGACAACACCTTTGTCATATTTGAAATAGTTTGAGGCGTGTAGTGGTGACCATACATGCTCTCCATCAAATGGGCAATTTCAGCAGTCGTTACACCCTTTTGGAATATATGAATAACAAACGCTTCAAGCGTATCATTGGCTTTTTATAAGGAGCCACCGTCTGTTGCTTAAAGTCGCCATTCCGATCATGAGGAATAACGAGATGAAGTGCTCCAAACTCTGTGCGTAGCGCCCGTTCGTACAAACCATTTCGTGAATTCCCTATATTAAATCCAATACAATCATATTTTTCTTAGTCCAAAAAAGCTGTCAATTCGCTCGCTAAAAGCGTATTAACCGCATTTTCTAAGTGAGAACGGAAAAATTCCGTCACATCTTCTTTTTGGACTAGAGCTTGAACAAGATCTGTTGTAAACTGAATCACCTTTTTCTCTTAATTTAGTGTCCAGTTTATCGTACCATCTCCAAAGCAGGACCAGGACCGTCCTTTATTGAAGCTGAAGGAAATAAAAATGATTTTACCATGCAACATGTGGAAATGGTGGCTCATAATCTAATACATTTTGCAAGACTGTTGAAAAGTCATCTAATTCCTGCTGAAGGGAATTTAGTCAACAGTTAATAAAAGAGGATCCCGTTAACGGATCCTCTTTTATACTTTTACATACATTCTGTAACTATTTTGCGAAAAATCCCCTTTTTTGTATTAGCCTGCTTTGGTTGCAACTACTATTACACGTCCTTGATCTAATTCTCTTTCATATTGTTGAGCTTCAACATCCGATAATCCTAAAGATTGAATTTTAGAACGTAATTCATCTCCACGAGACCGGAATACATTGGCTACTAAATCAAATGCTCCTTGTTCTGAGACCCCAATATTGTTGGTATCCAATGCTTCTGTTAAATCTTCAGAACGATTTTTATCGTGAGCTAATAAATATAATTCATCTTTCGTATATCCTCGATTTAAAAATTGTTCAATTACCTCTTTTGCTTGAACTCCGTTTTCTACTACTCTTACATTTTTCATAAAAAAACCTCCTTTGTAATTAAATGATATATACCCGTTTTCAAGAAATGAAAATCATCTTTTTACTAACTGATAAAATGCCGTGAATTTTACCAATCCACAATTCATTTTCTTCCCATTAAAATCTAAAGCGTGTTTACTAAAACTCAAGCTTACGTTTTAGAAGATGATGTACGGGAATGAAGTGAAATAAGACGATTATTCAATAAAGGAGGAATTATTATGAACATAACAGAAGTGATGACCTCAAATGTTGAGACGTGTAACCTTAAAAGTTCTTGTGGTGAGGTTGCTACTATGATGAAGAATCTAGATGTAGGGATTATTCCCATTTGTGAAGACAATAAGCTAATAGGATTAATAACGGATCGTGATTTAGTTGTCAAAGGATTGGCCAATAATTTTAATGCGAATACGCAAATATCTGAAATGATAACAACGGATGTGATTACCGGTACAAAACATATGTCTGTAGAGCAAGCTATGGAAATCATGTCTCAGTATCAAATACGCAGACTTCCTATCGTAGAGGATGGAAAACTCATTGGAATGGTTTCTTTGGGAGATTTAGCAGTAAGTAATACTTCAAATAAAGAAGCAGGTAAAGCTCTTGAGGACATTTCAGTCCCTGCTGAACCTACTAAATAAAAACCCGGAGATTTTATCTATAAATCGTTTCTTTTTTAGTTTTAAAAAACAAGGATATGAGAAGGGAGTAAACGTTATGCCTTTGTTAGAAATAAGCATTATACCTGTTGGAACAGATTCAACAAGTTTTAGTTCAGAAGTGATTAACGCTGTAAGTAAGCTCAAGGGGAAGGAATTACATTATGATGTAACGCCCACTTCTACCATAATAGAAGGAGACCTTGAGCAATTATGGCAAGTAGCAAAAGAAATACATCAAGAGGCCATTTCAAGTGGTCCTAATCGAATTATCACAAACATAAGTATTGATCATCGAAAAGATAAGAAAACAAATATGAACCATCAAATAAATACCGTTGAGGATGCGTTACATCATAGTTAGATTAACGTAAAAAAAGGATAATTTGTTCAATGAAAGAGATTTTTAGTTTTTCTCTGTCTATAATAGCGATTATGATAAGTAGAAGTTTTAATATTTATACCTAGGGAACATGAATAATAGAAAAGGAATAGGAGGAGATGAAAATGGAACGAACTGCAAAGAGAGTTGTAGGGGTATACAAATCTGAGCAAGAAGCCATTGCAGCTGTAGAAGATCTTAAAAATCAAGGGTACGCTACACGTGACATCTCCATCATCGGGCAAGACAGTAGAGAGGTAGATAGAGTAACAGAAGAAACAGATACTGAAGTGGTTGATGGAATTGCAACAGGTGCACTAACTGGTGGAGCTCTTGGCGGGCTAACAGGTTTATTGGCAGGAGCTGGTGCACTTGCTATTCCAGGAATAGGACCGATTGTTGCTGCCGGACCAATTGCAGCCGTGTTAACTGGGGCTGTAACGGGCGCAGGAATAGGAGGTTTAACAGGAGCTCTTGTTGAAATAGGTCTTCCTAAAGATGAAGCTGAATACTATGGTAACTCAGTCAAAGAAGGAAATATCTTAGTACTTGTTGATGAAAAAGAGCAGTTTGGTAAAAATAGAGAGCAAAAACCACCTCTATCCGGAAGAATTCTTTAAATTTGAATAAAAAGTTTATGAAAAGAGCTCTCTAATAGATGAGGGGACTGCCCCCAGAGAGTGAGACAAATAAAAAAACTACTGGCATATGTGTGTCAGTAGTTTTTTTAGGTTAAATAGTACGTAGACAAGAGCCTTGCATTTTAGAATTTAAACACTTCATGAGTAGTTTGCTCCAGATGTGAAAACTTATTACTCTTACTAACGAAAAATACAGATTTTCACTTCTTATCATGTACCAATCTATCTTCTTCTTTCCTTTTAAGAAAATGATGTATCTATGATGACTAAAAAGAAAATCTGAAAGCATTCAATGCTACTATATTTTTTGTAATATAAATTTAATAGAAAGTAAAATATAAACATACTTTATACAAAGAGGTAAAACAACAAACCATATTATAAAAAATAAAGTTTTACTATTTACTGTTAGTGACGACAAATATGGGCTTTTTCTTTTTACACGTATGAAACATAAAATTTTATGGAATATGATATAAAAAATGAAACCTGTAGCACTAATTTGTATAAATGCAATTTAATGTTACTAATAAGAGTAACGCTTAACGTATTTCATTAAAAAATAGTTTAATAATTACTTATTTTGTAGAAAAACAATATATTTGTCGTCACTAAGAGTAAAGGGTAAAACTATTATTTATATAAGTTAGTTTATCTATTTACTGCTTTATATAAAATATATTAATTTTGTATTTTTGATTGAATTTATTTTATTAAATATATATAAATGTTAAATACTTATAGATTCCCTGTTAAGTTACCGTTAATATATCATTTTCTTAAAAGGGAAGTATAAGATAGATTGGTATATGGTAAGAAGTAAAAAATCTCATTTGTCGTCATTAAGTGTAAAATTAACTACATCACTTAATATCCATACTAACATAGTAGAATTACATATAAAAAAGGCTGTTTAAGTAAACAACCTTTTTCTTCAATAGTTTAGTAATAATCATCTTGACTCCTAATTTAATGCTCCATCATCTCATGGGCAATATCATGTCCATCCATTTCTGATGGGTAGTAGGTAGGCCAGTTTATGACTTCATCCAATAAAGCTTCACGGTCGTCACCCCAATACAGGTGGTAGTGACCAGATTCATTCGGATAAATACTATGATCACTAAATTGAATATACTGAGGAACCCCTTCAGTTTCTTCTGCTAGTTTAAATATGTATCTTACTCCTCTATTTCCCGCATCATATGTTAGAATTTCATACCCATCATAGATATACTTACCAGAATGTTCTTCTCCATTTTTGAAGAACGTTACAGTATTCTCTTGAATCACGATACGGTCAGTATCTGTTTGATATCCTTTATTATAATACTTCTTATATTCTTCAGCTGTCATGTCAGCTTCATGTTCTGCTTTATAAGAAAATACTTCGTCAAGAGTACCATCTTGTAGATATGGATATACAGATTGCCAGTCTCCTTCCCAATCAGAAAGTGAGCGATCCTTTACTTGACTGTCTTTAAAATAGCCTGCGTAAATTTGTTCAGTTTCTTTATCATGTGCATGACTATGATTGTGTTCGTGTTCACTTTCATGTGTGTCATTTTTAGATGCTTGCTCTTTCGTTTTAGAAGAGTCTTCTGAGACAGATGAGGATGGTGTTGTTTCATTAGACTCACTTTCGGATGAACTTGAAGTCTGACATCCCACCAATGCTAGTAGTGAACTAACAGTTACTATGCTTAACCCCTTTGTAAATAAAATTTTCATTATAACACCCCTTTTGTTTAAAACGTAAACATTACGATTTATATTATACATATATCTTGTATAAACATCAATGGAAAAAACGTTCTAATCCCACTGAATGGATGATTCTATCCAGAAATCTTCGTAGACTATTAGGCGTAGCAACAAAATTAGGATTAATTAAGTATATAGACAAGTAACCAGGGGATATATGATATGCATAGTTAGTTACCATAATCACTCTTAAAGGAACGAAGAAAGCGAAAGAACCCTTATGTGAGTAAGATTTGTTTTTAGATCTACATTAATAAATAAGATATCTTTCTAATAGAAGAAACTCGTCAAAGAGGGGCCATTAAATACCATAAAAAAATCAGGTTAACAAATGTTAACCTGATTTTTCACCTATTGATTATTACGATACACATAAGGATCGGATGGTTTTTCTTCACGTTTTACTTTTGTTACTTTTACAATTGGAATGGTCTTTTTAAATGGTTGATAATACATCGTACTTACTTTACCCGTTACCGTTACCCAATCATCATTTTTAAATGATACATCATCCGGAAATTGAACTAACATACCAAACACACCTGAATCTGCTACACAATGAATAATACCAAAACGAAATAAAAAGTACTGATTGTCTTTTAATTCTTTCGTATGGTACATAAATCCTTTAAAACTAATTTGTTTCCCCGTAAACTCACCAGGATATCGATAAATGGTTTCCATAGCATTTAAAAACTCTTCATTCTCTAAATTAAGGGTATCTCCTTTTGAAAACTTTTTTAAATCTTTATGAATCATTTTGTAGTATGCATCTTCTCCATAAAATGAACTCGTATCCGGTTGAAGAAACTGATGCGATGAGTAAGGGTCTTTTTTATCGTAAATAGGAAAATGAAATCCTTTTGCTTCAACAGTGTTTGAATCAAGAGTAGCAACAGGCAAAAAGAAGACGGTTAATACAGGTAAGAAATAAAGAGGGTACCATGCCCGTCTTTTCCACTTGTTTGATGATTCATGACTATGACCGCAGCTACAGTCACCATTATGGTCATGATCATGATCCTTTTCATCCGTTCCTGTCATATAAAACACTAACTCTGCAATGGTTAGAAACCATAGTAAGAAAATGGTGCTGAATGAAATCCATGAATATTTCATGTTTATATATTTTGATATATCTCCAGTAGCATGAAGATGCATAAAAATCATAGTAAAGCCTAATAAAATCAAAACTCTAAACATAAATGTCCCTCCTTTTTAATGAACGATTAATAGAGATAGGACTAGTACCAGAATAAACACGTATGCAAATAGTGAGAAAACAAATTTTGTCTTAAATTGACTCAACATCATTAATGTATTTTTTATATCAAACATAGGGCCAAATACTAGAAAGGCTATAATTGCACTATCGTTAAATGTGCTTCGAAACGATGAAGCAATAAAGGCATCAGCTGAAGAACATAACGATAAAATATAAGATAAACCCATCATAACTACGTTTGAAGATACTGCTCCGTGCCCGAGATCCATCAGGGTAGAGGTCTTCACATAAGTTTGCATTGCGGCAGCGATTAGTCCACCAATAATCACAAATTTCCCAACAGAAAAGAATTCATCGATAGTATGTTTAAGGGCTTCTCCTATTTTTTCACTCATCTTCTTGGAAGAAGTGTGTACAAGTATTTCATTTTTTACTTGTGGTGTTTTAAATTGGAAGGCTAAAATTAAACCTACTATTAGAGAAACAAGAAAGGCAACAACACCACGTTCTATCATAATTTTCCAATCGTTACCGAAAGCAACAAATGTTGCGAACAGGACAACAGGATTAATAATAGGGCCTGTTAGCATGAAGGGAATAGCAGCATATAAGGGAACACCTTTTGCCATTAAACGCCTTGTAATAGGGACAATTCCACATTCACAAGCTGGAAATAAAGCTCCAATTACACTTGCTAGAACAATTGCGCCAAATTTATTTTTAGGAATAGCTTTTGCCATCATTTCATCCGTTACAAAAATTTGAATAATACCGGAAATAATTACACCTAATAATATAAAGGGTAGAGCTTCAATTAGGATACTAATAAAAATGGTGTTCATTTGTAAAAGAGATGAACTCATTACACTCACTCCAACTAAGAAATAATCATGTTGCTTTATATTAGAATTTTCTGTTTGTTTCTAAACATAGAAAAAGCCCCTTTAAATAGAGAGTAATATCACTTACAAGCAGTGAAATTACACTATTTACCTAAAGGGGACAATCTCACAAAAAAATGAATATATACAAGAGCTGTAATAAAAAATTATCTTTATAACATAAACAAATAGTAGTCTCTAGGAAAGTGAGCTTAATCAAAACCATAAAGACTATATTATTTGAAAAATGCAAATTTAAACAAATCTTTGGATATAATATTCTTTCTCTACAAATATCCTTTAATATTTACGCGAGCATTTCTTTTTACATTTGTACTATATCATAGAAAAATGAAAGTATGGTGAAAATGCATTTACCAATTTTTCACTTCTTATTATAGTCATAAATTATGCAGTACTTTAACACAATAATCTGAGTATATAACTATTTTAATGGTGTATAGCTTATCCTTAATAGTAAGTCTATCGTAGAATGCTTTCTATTCACCAGGACCTATCAGCTGTTCATCTTGATAAAGTTCATATACGTATGGGTTATCAGGTTGGTGTATGGACTTAATCTGTTGAATTTGAATATACGGAACATCCTCTTGATTGTACGTAGCTTTTTTAACTATTCCTTTTATATGAACCCAATTGTCTGTTTTAAATGTAGAGGCATTCTCTATAGTTGATAGCATTCCATAAACAGATGCATCTGCCACACAACATGATATGCCAAAACGAGCTACCACAAATTGATTATCTTTAAATCCATTTTCACGGTATACAAATCCATCGACCTCAATTTCTTTGCCTATAAACTGATCTACATTATTTTCGATGATACTCATCACAGGAATATAATCTGTATTATTTACATTAATGCTCTTTTGTTTTAGTAGCTTTTTTTCAAGTAATTTATAAAATCCTTTAGGTGGGATTTTAGGCGGAGAAATATTATTTTGATGCTCTAAGGGATCATTTTTTGGTACTTCTTCTGAATCACCAGCTAATACCTTATTCGTGTATTCTTCTACTTTGGAATTAATAGATTTAACTTTATTGCTTCCTTGTTGAGCTGGTTGCTAGCCAAGGACATTAGCTGAAAACTTTACTCCTCTTTTTACTGCAACTGAGCTGTCAAGTGTATGATTTAAAAATAGAAATCCTGTCATAATAGGTAATAAAAATAAAGAGTAAATGAGAGTAGCTCGAACTTTTCCTTTTTCAACGTGATCGTGACCGCATTCGCAAGATACGTCAGTACTTATACTACTTCGCCAAATTTGTATAATTCCCAACAAAAAAAAGGTACCAGAAGAAAACAATATAAAAGGCATCATTTTAGGCGCAATAAATTGAATGATTTTACCTGTTAATATGAGTTTAAACATAAGGAGTGAAAAACCAATTAGTAATATTCCCCTTATATAGATGACAAATTGTTGGTCAATTTTTTTCATACCACTTCTCCTATCTACTAACTATTCCATAAGTCATGACGATAACATACACAACCACAGTAATGATAAGAATCAGACTAAATACAAAACGTTTTTTAAAAAAGGACAATAGCATAATAGTGTTTTTAAAATCCATCATTGGTCCATATAGTAGAAAGGCAAGAAGAGCTGTAGGTGAAAATGTGTGAGAAAAAGATGAAGCAACAAAAGCATCTGCTTCTGAACAAAGTGACAGCACATAAGCAAATCCCATCATAACAGCAGAAGACATATATTCATTACTTGCAAGGTTCGTTAATAGTTGTCTATCTAAAAAGGTTTGAAATAGACTTGCTACAAGCGCCCCGAATAATAAATATTTGCCCATATCGAAAAATTCATCACTAGCATGATACAAGGTTTGTTTTAACTTATTACCTACTTTTGCGTCGTCATGTTCGTGAACGTATACATCTCGTAACTGATTGGAATTTCGAAAAAAGAAGTAAACGGATAGACCAATTAATATACAAGCAACAGCAGCTAAACCTATACGACTGTATACTATAGACATATTTGATTGGAATGCATAAAAAGTAGCAGCAAATACAACTGGATTTAAAATGGGGGCACCGACTAGAATCACCACTCCAATATGAAGTGGCATTCCTTTTTTTAATAACCTTCTTATAACTGGAATAATGGCACATTCACAAACGGGTAACAGAGCACTTACAAGAACAGCTGGTATAAGTGCGATATACGGATTTTTTGGAATCAAGCGTTGAATAAGTTCTTCTGATACAAATACTTGAATAAGGGCAGAAGCAAATACACCAAGCAAAATAAAAGGGATGGCTTCAAGTATAATACTTAAAAAAATAGAATTTACATTTAATAAGGATGCTGGAATAGCTAAATCTTGCGTATCTATATCAACAAAGAAAAAACAATAACCAAAAAGTAGCAGCAACAGAACACCAATTAGATCTTTACTTAACTTTGATAGGATTGTCATAATCTATTATTCCACCTCCACTTACTAGAACTATATGCTAGAGTTCGAATGAATTATGCAATTGAATAAAAAAAATCTAATAAACACATATAACTACAAATAACGTTTAAATCTTAAATATATTAATAGTGTTAAATCACCAAAACAACGTATAAGTAACAACAAAGCCATAAGTTCCAAGGGTTTGAACTATGAATTTATCCTTATGCATCCTTTATGTTAGAAGGTTAATGAAATACTTTTATTAATAGAAATTTTTGTAAACCAATATGTACCTGTATTATTTTTAGAAAAAAAACTTGCAAATAGTAATGATTACGATTTATTATTGAGTAGTTTACTAGGTGAACTTATTTTCAGTAAATGTAAGATTGCTCTAATAAAATGACGACATCTAGTTTAGGTACATATTTATAATTTTTTTAGAAAGAAGGAATCTACATGAAAAAGAAATATGTAACGACAGCTGTGGTAGCAGTAGCATGCTTTTCACTTATGGTTGGATGTTCAACTAAAAGTGGGAGTTCAAACGAAACAAATAAATCATCGACAGATGAAAAAATTCATGTGACAACTACGTTCTATCCTATGTACGAATTTACAAAACAGGTAGCTGGAGATAAGGCAGATGTGGAGTTACTCATTCCATCGACGGTAGAACCACATGATTGGGAGCCTTCTCCTAAAGATATGAAAAATATTCAGCAATCGGACGTAGTGGTTTACAACAGTCCTTATATGGAGACATGGGAACCATCGATTGAAAAAAGTATAAATGGCGAGGGACCAACGTTTGTAAAAGCAAGTACAGGGATTGAATTAATAAATGGAATGGAAGATGAAGAAGAAAAAGGTAAGCAAGCCCATGCATACGATCCACATGTATGGTTAAGTCCCATTCTTGCACAAAAAGAAGTTGAAAATATTGCAGAAGCACTTGAAAAAGCAGATCCAGATAACAAAGATTATTATGAAAAAAATAGTGAAAAATACATTGATCAATTAAAAGATCTAGATCAAAAATATCAATCCACATTAAAAGATGTACCGAATAAAGAATTGATTACACAACATGCAGCTTTTGGTTATCTTGCGAAACAATATGGTTTAACGCAAGTTCCAATTGCAGGACTCTCTCCTGAACAAGAGCCAAGTGCAGCGAAATTAGCAGAATTGAAGAAATTTGCTCAAACTCATCATGTTAAAACGATTTATTTTGAAGAATTAACATCTCCAAAAGTAGCAAGAACTTTGGCTGATGAAGTAGGAGCGAAAACAGAGGTATTAAACACGTTAGAGGGTTTAAGCAAGGAACAACAAAAGCAGGGTTTAGACTACATCGAAGTCATGGAAAACAATTTAAAACAATTGCAAAAGTCATTATCTGAGTAAACTATCATAAAAAACATGTGTCTTTATCTTAAAGACGCATGTTTTAATTAGAAGGTGGAAGAAAAAATGGAACTTATTTCATTAAAAGATGTCGTATTTGGTTACCAACATACGCCTATATTAAAAGATGTTTCATTTACCATTGACAGTGGTGAATTCGTTGGAGTTACTGGTCCAAATGGCGCGTCAAAATCAACGATGCTGCGATTGATGCTGGGTCTGTTGAAGCCGTGGCGAGGAACAATTCTAATCAATAAAACTAACCATGAAGGAAAAAAGCTAAAAATTGGCTATGTGCCTCAACAAATTGCCTCGTTTAACACAGGTTTTCCAAGCACTGTATTAGAGTTAGTAAGATCTGGTCAATATGAAAAGGGAAATTGGTTTAAACGACTAACAGTAAAGCATCATCAAAAGGTAGAAGATGCACTAAAAATGGTGGGTATGTGGGAATTTAAACATCATAAAATTGGCGATTTATCTGGAGGGCAAAAACAAAAGGTTTGTATTGCACGGGTACTCGCTTCAGACCCGGATGTGTTAGTACTAGATGAACCGACAACAGGAATGGATGTAGAAAGTCGCCAGGCATTTTATCAATTTATGGATCACCAAGTTAAAAGGCATGGTCGTACAGTTGTGATGGTCACACATGAACAAGACGAAGTTGAAAAGTACTTAACGAAAATTATTCGACTAGAAAGAGGTGAAAAAGGCGGATGGAAATGTTTAACTTGGAATTCATGCAGCGCGCATTTTGGGCAGGAAGTTTAATTGCGATTATTGCACCTTTACTTGGTTTATTTTTAGTGCTTAGACGACAAGCATTAATGGCAGATACATTGTCACATATTTCTCTTGCTGGTGTAGCGATTGGTTTTTTTATTCATTCTAACGTTACGCTATCAAGCTTCTTAGTCGTTATTATTGGAGCAGTTGGCATTGAGTATATGAGAAGGGCCTATCATACGTATTCGGAGGTTTCCATTGCTATACTGATGGCAGCAGGGTTGTCCTTTGCTCTTTTCTTACTCAGTATCACAGAAGGCGGTATGACAACTAACATTGAACAATATTTATTCGGTTCAATTGTGACCATTAGTAATGAACAACTCTACATTATGACTGGCGTTACCGTACTAATCCTTTTATACTTTTTTATTTTTAAAAGACAGTTGTATTTAATAACCTTCGATGAAGACACGGCTCAAACAAGTGGAGTAAATGTTCATTTACTTTCATTATCTTTTAGCATTTTAGTAGGTATGGCAATAGCAGTTATTATTCCAACAATTGGTGTGCTACTTGTATCCGCGCTGTTAGTCCTACCGGCAGCTTTTGCGATTAAACTATCAAAAGGTTTTACAATGGTCTTTCTAGTGGCGATTGCTATGGCACTTTTTAGTATCCTTTTAGGGCTTACATCTTCTTATGAACTGGGAACACCTCCTGGAGCAACCATTACATTGTTACTAGTCATTCTTTTACTTATTGGTTTTATTGTCCAGAAGGTAGTATTGATGATAATGCGATCAAACCATAAAAAGATACATTAATTTAAAATATTTTAGTCTATCCACATATCGTTTCACATATAAAGATAGAAGTAGTATAGTAAAACGTAAAAATTACGATTTAATTCTAGAATGTACACCTATACGAAGATTCTCTATCTTCAATTACTCTTTTATGTGGAGGGATTATTATGACAGCTATACCTTCTTATATTCTTTCTGGCTTTTTAGGAAGTGGAAAAACAACATTGTTAATTAACATCTTAAGATATTGTAAAAAGAAAAATTTAAAACCCGCAATTATTTTAAATGAATTAGGTAGTGTAAACGTAGAGAGCCATTTGTTTGAAAATGAACAAGTATTTGAACTACTAGACGGCTGCATTTGCTGTACGATTCAAGATGATTTAAAAACAACGTTAATGAATGTAGTAAAACAACATGAAAAAGGGCCTGTTGATATATTACTTATAGAAGGAACAGGTGTTGCAAATCCTCTTGAGTTAGTGGAAACAATGTCTAGCCCTTCATTACTAAAGTATTTTGATTTACAAGCAGTTATTAGTTTAATTGATGCCAATACGTATGTAGATAATCAAAGTATTTTCACATCAAAAACAATTCGTAATTTACTTGAAAGTCAGGTTAAAGGTGCTACAACAATTGTCTTAAATAAAGTAGATTTAGCAACGGACAAGCAAATGGCTAAAGTAGAAACGAAATTGGCAAAATATACCCTTGAGGGAACAAAGGTTTTGAAAGCTTCATATGGAAAGGTTGATATTCCGGTATTATTGGAAAAGCGCATAAGCTCAGCAGTTTTAGATAATAAAACATGTAAGTGCAATAACCATACACATGAACATGAAAAGTCTTGTAGCCATCATCATGAACACCATATAGGCATCAAAACAATGACTATTCAAGATGTGCCGAGTTTTACAAAAAAACAATTAAGCCGTTGGTTAAAGTCACTTCCAGAAGGTATTATTCGAGCTAAAGGATATGTAAAATTAGAACAAAAACAAGGTTTATATCATTTCCAATATAGTTCTAATCAAATTGATGTGAGTGATCAACCACAAAACGGTGTTATTGATCCTTGCATTGTTCTAATTGGACAAGATCTAGATACAGCAAATATACCAAGGGTATATGGAACATAATAATAAACTAAAAGACCTTTCTATATGAATAGAAAGGTCTTTTTAAATTATAATAAACAATATTTATTAGCCTTTGAATTTAACATATATTATTATCTGTTAAAATATTTGATTCCAATATGATGCGCTCATAAGATCTAGGCTCCATATAGCAGATCCAGCTAGATGATACTGCGGAATTAAATCTAAATATTCTTTAAAGGATGTAACAGTAGGGAGCCATACTTGATAAACTCTGTTATTTGCAGTGTAAGAAGTGTAATATTCCCCCAAAGTGGAATTCCAATTTAAATTTCGATGATTTTGAGTAACTAAATCTTCAACATATTGAACAGAAGTGGCAGGGTTCTTTACAATCTTCCCACTATTGTCTTGTTGCCAAACCCTTGTATAAGCAGGAAGGCCTAATATCATTTTTTGAGGAGGTATACCAGTTTTCGTAAACTCTTGTACATTTTCCTTTAGCCATGAGAGTGATGTTACAGGTCCGGGTACAGGGTCTGTTGACCAATGTTGATCATATCCCATAAAAATAATGTAATCGCAATAATTCCCTATTATTTTATGATCAAATGGTCCATATTTATTATTACTTCCTTTAGAATCAGGAGGTAGGTCAATAGAAAGAACAATCTTTGATTGATTTAGGAGATTAGATAAACTTTTTACAAATTGTGAAAAAAGATCCCTATCTTGACTACGCACGTTTTCAATATCTAAATTGATACCATGCCATTGGTTATTAAGGGAAACTTGGTAAATTTTCTTGATTATTTCTTGGGTTTTACTAGGATTAGAAAGAAATGTATGAACATTAGATTTTGTATCATTATTAATGATAAAACGTGCCCATATTTTTTTATCTTGGGTATGCATAGTGTTTATTAAAGAGGGGTTAGAGTTCACTTGTAAGTTATACTGATTGTTAATAGACACTAATGCTGGAGAAACAACTTTAAGATTATGATAAGCAGATAAATCTTGTGTACTCGAGTTATTATTATTTCCTGTTACCCATCCTATAGACAAAGGAGATTCTTTAGGTGAAACATGTTTATTAACAGAAACAGAAGAAATTTTGTTGTCTTCAGTGACTGCAGAAGACTTTTGTGAAATTGAAGAAGTTAGGGATTTATTCATCGCAAGAGATCCACTACCTGTTGAAAACACAATCATAGTAGGAATAATTAAAGTTATGAGAAAGAGCAAGAGAAAAAAAATCCATAAATACTTGTAGAGCTGTCTTAGAGCAGGCGGGCGATTATATGAAGGGTAAGAATGTTTCATATAGAATCCTCCATTTTAAGATAAGTATTGCAGTTCAAATTTAGTGATTAAAATTAAATCTAGTAACTAAAGAGAAACATAAATCAAAACGTAACATTTACGATTTAATTTATGTTTCTCTTTATTTCTATGTGAAATTATAGAGTGAAGAACTAAAAAATTTTTAAAAATAAATTTGATAATTTCTCATCTACTATTATGCGTTTTAGTAATGAAAATGGTTCTGATGCAAAAACTTCAAAATAACTGCAAGGAATCTTCCAAAATGTCTTTTAAATAGGTAGATAAATAGAAAATTATTCATTATCAAATTATAAAAACAGATAATAGTAATCATTACGATTTAGTGTTATAATTATAATTGTATTATCAAGTAGATGAAGCAATTAGTGTATAAAAAACATTAAGAGAGCGTTCCATTAATCTTATTACAAACAATTCAATTAAAATTGAACGATCAGGTTATATCAAAGAGTATTAATAATAATAAAAGTATATAAAGGTTTTTATATCTAAATATGAAGCAAAGAAATGGGTGAGAACAGATGAAAAAAATCAATATATCTATACTTGGTGGCTTCTTAGGAAGTGGGAAAACTACCTTATTGCAAAATATCTTGAAAGAAGAGAAGAAACGAAACCGGAAAGTAGCAGTGTTATTAAATGAAATTGGAGAGCATTCTGTTGATACAGATATTATTGGAACGAAAATACCATTAAAAGAACTTTTAAATGGATGTATTTGCTGCACCCTAAAAAATGAGTTAGAAATTCAACTTTTATCTCTTTATCAACAACATCAGCCTGACGTGATTTATATAGAGACAACAGGAGTTGCTCATCCATTAGAAGTATTAGATGCATGTTTATCTCCTATTATTGCACCATTTATTGATATTAAATCCATTATTAGTGTAGTTGATCTAAAGAGATGGATGGATCGTTATGAATTGAATCAGTCATTGCAAAAACTCCTTGTAGAACAGATAAGGTATAGTGATTATCTTCTGTTAAATAAGAGCGACTTAGTAACAGATAAAGAACAATCATCTATCCAAAAAGAAATAATAAAAATTAACCCTAAAGCTAAAATCAATTTAACAACTTATGCTCAAGTGTCATTGGAGGAAATTAATCACTCCAACCGTTCCTGTGGTGCTACCCATGAGGAACTACATGTTCATCATCATTTACATATTCAAACCATGACTTACCAGTTTGAAGGCTCAGTTATTAAAAAAGAATTTGATGAATGGATTAAAAACTTACCTAATAATATCTATCGGATAAAAGGTTTCTTGCAGTTTGAAGATGATCAAGTACATACTCATTTATTCCAATATTCATATAGATCTCCATACTCATTTCCACAGAAAAAAACATTCCCTAAAAATCTCGTATTTATTGGGAAGGATTTTGATCTAGATAGACTAAAGAAGGAGTTAAAGGATTTAGAACAAAATGCTAAGCAAAAAGTCTCTGCTTATTTAGAGTAATTTAATCAGATACTACAGGAGGGACATAATGAATATTAATGACTTATATAAACGGGTAATATTGGATCATGCAAAGAATAGAAGAAACCACAGGAAAACGGATTGTTATACTCATAAAGTACACTATAAAAACCCTACTTGTGGAGATGTAATGACGATGTATGCAACGATTAAAGCAAACAAAATAGAAGACTTATCATTTGTAGGAGAAGGATGTTTTATTAGTATGGCCTCTTCTTCAATGTTTACTAATATAGCAAAAAAAAAGACAATTGCTGAGATAGGGGAGCTCTCTATACTTATGAAGGATATGATTCTGACTGGAAAGGTAGTGGATGACCTAAGGTTAGAGGATGCAATTAGTTTAGGAGATATTCATAAATTTCCTGCCAGATACAATTGTGCTTTAATGCCCTGGCAAGCTTTTGAGAAATTACTTAAGAATAGAGAGAAATCTTAAAGAAAGGCTGTCAAATTATTGACAGCCTTTCTTTAAGTAGGTCAAATAATTATTTACAACAACTGGGACATAAACCATAGACCTCGAATTTATGACTAGTAATTAAACAATCATTAAAAAAAGATTGAACTATTCCCTTAGGACAAAAATTAAGGGGTTTTACTGTTCTACATTGTGTGCAAATAAACATATTTTGATGATCAAGTTTATTTTTTAAGCAAAATAATCTTTTACCATTAAGACTAGTAGATTCTAATAAACCAACATCTGAAAATAATGAAAGGCTCCGGTAAATCGTATCAAGACTTATACTCCAATTATCTTTCTCTAGATCATTCCGAACTGTACTGGCTGAAATTAGTTTATTTTTATGCTGACAGAAGTATGATAATATAACGCTTCTTTGAGGCGTACACTTATACCCATTTTCTTGTAAGTAGGTTATATAGTGTTCTTTAATCATAGATACCATCCTTTAAAAGATTATTATAATATAAATAGTAATAATTACGTTTTATTGTGGATAATATAAATGAATTATGGATGGAAATGTAAAAATTTAATTTCTAAAAATGATTACCATGACAATAGATTATTTACTTTCAGTTGCTATCTTTCATTTATCCCACTTATAATTATTAGGCGTGTTATTAATTTCACCTAGGCCTAGAAAAGGGAATGAGTTGCGTATATTAGTACATTTATTTACAAGCCACTTGATATCTTATCTTGCAAAATAGTCGCTCCAGTACGTTTCATACTCGATAAAGATAGGAGCGTACGCCTTTAACGAGTATGAAATTGTATAATACTTCTAAAGCGAGTATTTTTTAATTAGCTATACAATTTTTAAATTGTTTTTCTAATTCCTCTTTATTTAAATCTTTACCAATAAAAACCAACTCGGTTATTTTTCTCTCACTTTCCTTCCATCTACGGTCAGGTCTGCCGGAAAAGAGCATATGAAGTCCCTGAAATACAATTCGTTCTTTCATACCTTTAATATAAAGAACTCCTTTATATCTTAGGAGATCTTCTCCTTTCTCTTGGACAAGATAACTCATCCAATGGTTAACCTTATCTAAATCAAGTGGTTTTTCTTCTCTAAAAGCAATAGATGATACTTTATCGTCATGGTGATGGTGATGATGTTCTTCTAAGAAATGAGGGTCAATTTCAATCTTTCGGTCTACATCAAATGTGTGAATTCCTAAAATTTCATTCAAATCTATACTGCAATTTTGAGCGTATAAGCGTTTAGCTGTAGGGTTCATTTGATTAATTCTTCGTTCTAATGAATTTAAATCGTCACTCGATATTAAGTCGGTCTTATTTAAAATGATCACATCACCAAATGCAATTTGTTCCTGTGCCTCATCATGATTGTCTAAATGTTTAGTGATATGTTTACTATCAACTACTGTAACAATGCTATCCACTTCAAATTTCTCAGACAGATGTTTATCCATAAAGAATGTTTGAGCAACAGGTGCTGGATCTGCTAAGCCTGTTGTTTCAATTAAAACGCGATTAAACTTTACTTTTCCTTGCTCCATTGATAAAACAAGCGTATTTAAAATACGAATCAGGTCTCCACGAACTGTACAACAGATACAGCCATTATTCATTTCTAGAATTTCTTCATCAGCATCAACTACTAACTGGTTGTCTATTCCAACTTCTCCATATTCATTTACAATAACAGCAATCTTCTGATTATGCTTTTCTGTCAATATTCGATTTAAAAGAGTGGTTTTTCCAGCTCCTAGATAGCCTGTTAAAATAGTGATAGGAGTTTTATTTTGTTTCATTAATACCATTGTTAGATTCCTCCATTTAATGTTTTTTGGATACTTTCATTACTTTTTCTTTCTCTTTGGAGATCCCTGTTACAACTCCTTCAGTCCTCTGAAAGCCATCATTACTAAATAAATGACTTACTTTTCCCGTCTCATCTTGGCTGGTCATAAGGGAATCAATAAATATTTTGGCATCCTGCGGTTTTAGATCTTTGTACCACGTTCCCTTAGGATACGCGATGACCACACACTTATCATGACATCGTCCATTACATCGTGTGCGAGTTGTATGTATAGTGCCATCTAAATCCTGATCTGAGATTTCTTTCCGAATTGCTTGAGTTAGCGCTTCTGCTCCAACTTGATTGCAACTGCTTCCGTTGCAAATAAGCACGTGATGTTTAGTTTTACTTAAGTCCCATGTTGCCATATTCTTTCCTCCTGTCAATTAACAGTAATGATTACGATTTAAACTCAATTATTACTCTCCTATTTCTTTATATTACCTCAACTTCATTTACCAACTGGATTTTTTGACTCCTGGAATTTGACCTTTGTGTGCTAATTCTCTAAAAGCAATTCTAGACATCTTAAATTTCCGCAAATATCCTCTAGGTCTTCCTGTTAGCTCACAACGATTGTGTAAACGAGTTGGTGCCGAATCCCTAGGTAGCTTTCGAAGAGCTTCATAGTCACCTTTTTCTTTTAGCTCTCTTCGTAATTCAGCATATTTTTTGACTAGTTCTTGACGTTTCTTCTCTTTTACTACTTTAGATTTTTTTGCCAATGGAATACACCCTTTCTTTATGTTGTGTGTTTTGGTTAATTAGAAGATATGCATCATTATTAAATCGTAACCATTACTATTTACATCTTGTTATAATATCCTACTTGTGGTTCAAATGCAAATAACAAACAGATGTAGTTAATAAATTCTAAAGAAGCAGGGGAAAAATATAGTTGACTTTTAAAAGATATTTTTTTAGCATTACATTAAACGTAATGATTACGATTTACTTTCAAGAAATGCACTCTTGTTCATATGAACAACGAATCTGTTATTTATATGACAAAATTATCTAGAAAATATGATTAGTTTAATTAACTAAGTCTTATAAAATTTTTATTTAGGAGGAAAAGATATTGTGATTTTAACTGGCAAGACGATCTTGAAGAAATTGGAAGTTCAACAATTGGATATTAAACCAATTGTTAACTCTCAAATACAACCAGCTTCTATTGATTTACGATTAGGAACGCATTTTCTTACGATTAATGAGCACATTACCTCCATGATTTCATTCGATAAACCGGCGGAATATAGAGAAATTAATCAGGACGTTATCATGATTGCGCCTCACTCCTTTATTTTAGGTACCACAATGGAGTATATAAAGTTACCAAATAATCTAACTGCTTTTGTAGAAGGAAGAAGTTCTATAGGGAGGTTAGGGCTATTTATTCAAAACGCTGGATGGGTAGATCCTGGGTTTGAAGGTCATATTACGTTAGAACTTTACAATGCTAACCATGTACCTATTCAGTTGAAATCTGGGAGGCGCATATGTCAGCTAGTATTAGCTTCCTTAGATAATGAAGCTACCCCTTACCTAGGAAAATACTGTGGTCAACACGGAGCGACTGAGAGTAGGATTTACCTTGACGAAGAAACGAGATTTTCAAAGTTAAACAATGAAAAGAAGTTTAAACAGTTTGATTAGATTTACTCTCTAAATCTTGGACATATCGATACTGTTAATATAAAAAAGGAATGGGATTTTTATAATAATTATTTTATCTTTAATAAAGTTATTTAAGATTATAAATTTTATTAATAGCAATAACATGTTGATAGGATGAGAAGATGATTATTAAACTGCCTTCTAAAGAAGAACGACATAAATTATTTGGCTCTGTGCCACCAGGTGCAAAAATTAAACCCACTACAAAAAATGGAATGAAAGATTTACAAAATCAAAAAAACAAATTTTTATTTGACATAAATCAAGTAGGAATTAGCAACGTAAAACAACCTGTTAATGTACATAGCTCGTTATCTCCAAATCAACAAACGACTATAGCGACATTTACCTTAACTTCCAGTCTTCCTTATGACAAAAAAGGAACAAATATGAGTCGTTTTGTAGAGCAATTAGAACAGTACAGACGTCAAGGGTTCATATTAGATTTTTCTACTGTTCACGATTTTGTAAAAACGTTATCAAAAAGACTAGAACAAAAAGATACTCAACTTCAAGTAGAGTTTCCATGGTTTTATGAACGTAAAGGTCCCTCTTCAGATTTAACCGGACTGAACCATACGCAAGCAAAAATGAAAATTAATTATACTCAAGAACATGGATTTAAAGACGAAGTTAGTTTAACTTGTGGAATTACAACATTATGTCCTTGTTCAAAAGAAATCAGTGAATATAGTGCTCATAATCAGCGTGGGTACGTAACAATGAATGCTCAACTTTCTTCAGATTACAGTGACGATATAGATTGGAAGCAAGTTTTATTACATGCTGCAGAATCAAATGCCAGTGCGTATATTCATCCTATATTAAAAAGACCAGATGAAAAAATTGTAACAGAACAAGCATACGAAAATCCTCGTTTTGTAGAAGATATAGTACGTCTTGTAGCTGCAGATCTATATGAAATAGATTGGATTAAAGGGTTTGATGTAGAATGCAGGAATGAGGAATCTATACATTTACATGATGCAATAGCTTTACTTAGCATCAAGAAATAATACTAAAATCTCTATAAAAATAAAGAAAGAAGAAGGTTAGAACGTACATTTTTCTAGACTTCTTCTTTTTGTAAATAAATTAATATTTTAAGTTGTATCTCAAATATAATTTAATTAATTGCTTTACTATTAAGTATTAATAATTTGATTCAAAAAACCTAGGGTAGTTCTCTAATAATTAATGAACACAGTTTTATTTGTCGTCAGTGAGAGTAAATAGTAAAACTTATATTTTTTATAAAATGATTTACTGTTTACTTAAATAACGAGGGATATAATAAGGAACAATTTAACTCTTTACTTTAAAGCATTAAATTGTTACCGTATTATTAGACAATCTTTCTTTTAGTGTTATTCCTTAGCCCAAAGTACAAACCATATATAGTGGTTTGTACTTTTTGGTTTTTATAGATAGTATAAAAACCACTTACCATAATTTCGCTTATCGGTACTAACCTAAAAATTAATTACATCTCAAAAAAGCTATGCCTCTCAACTTTACAAACTCTAAAAGAAAAATTTTTATACCATTCCGTTTTCCCTTTGTTTTGTGCTACTCTATGAGCTGAGTTTTCTTTCCAAGCTTTTATCGATTCTAAAGAATCCCAATATGAAACTGTGATTCCTAAATCTTTATCTCTGGCACTTTCTACTCCTAAAAATCCTTTCTGGTTAGAAGCAAGTTCCACCATTTTATCTGCCATTACTCCATACCCCTTATCTCCTTCAGTTCTCTGCGAAGCAAAAATTACTGCAAAATAAGGTGGTTCAGGGGTTTTTGCGATTCCAACCATATGTATCTCCTCCTTGAAAAGTGAAATCAAATCCAATATTGTAAATTTTAACATAATTTAAGTGTTTCAAAAGGATTAACATAAAACTAATTAAATACTATGTATCAAGATACAAAGTTAGTTAACATAAAACAGCTTATCGGCAGCTAAAAGTAAAAAGCTATCTCATTCTATGAGATAGCTTTTATAGTATGCTTTAAATGAATTCAAATGCAATTAATGAAATTATAAGTCCTAAAAAAACAGAAATTATGTTAAACCACCATCTATTCTTTGATCGGAGAAGCCATAAGCCAGCAGGTATCACCATTAAGTACTTGGAAACAGTCTCGTTTATATACAACACTTCGGGTAAAAAGCTGATAGATAGATAAAATCCTGTAGCTAAAATCAAAGAATTTCTAATCAAAACTAACAACATAAGCACACTCCGTTAAATATTTCATTTCATATAGATTTTATCCTATATCCAAAGACAATTAAATTAAATATTTCAGTTCACATAATGTGATTTATCGGAATTTTTACAGAATAAGGAATTTTATGGTAATGTAGTAGCGAGATAATTTATTAATAGAAAGATAGGTAATTACATGATTCGTGAAGCTGAACCAAAGGATAGTAATGTAATTGAGAATCTATATAAAAAATTAGCACCTCATAGTAAAAATCTTTAGGTTTTACCAAAAAGAATTGAACAAATAAGAAATGACTCTAATATTTTCTGCTTTTAAGATGTATATCATACACAAAGCTAGTTCAGTCGGGTAAGTTAGGGGCATCACTGCCCCCGCCTCCCCTAAGAACCGTGCGAGTCCCTTTCAAGACACATCGGCTCAAGCCTCCCATTGCAGGTCCATTTGCTGTCGTATCTTCATCACATACCATAACGGTAAGTTAAAACGTACGCCGACGCTCCAAGTGGAGGTATACATAACAGTACGTTTCTTTCGTCAGAAGATAGCCACAACCTTATGTTCCTACGAGAGACCAACGAGAAGTAGGCTCCCTTTCGGGCCTATCATGGGTTTGTCCGTAAGGACGATAGTATCCGTCCAGTTATACAGTTTCCTGCTTTCCTGTTCTCTTTCGAGGTAACGGCATTCGCTTTCTCTCGTATCCTTTACCCTCTATCACATCGTTTGACTTTACAGTCATCCTACTGTTTACACAGATGACAAAGGGCTTACCAAGTTCCGCATCTTATAGATACGACGAGGTTAGGTGGGTTCTTTACTCCGGGCAAGATACGGGACGCCTCACAGCAGCATTATGAATCTGCTTTTCCTCTTGCCAATACCCAAGCAAATCTGTGCACTATCCTGAGCTAATCCTGACGAAGCTTACAAACCTTCACTAATGTTCACCATACTCATCTTCCCCTAGCAGTGTTCCGAGTCGTGCACTGACTCTCTGTTTCCGCATTTCCGCATGCAACCCACGAGCCCGTTACCAGGCCCGCAGTTTTGGACGGGGATAGTTTTTGCGTCTAAACCAGTGGCGTAAACCACACTATATAAAAGCGACTTCTTGTCGCACCATAACAGGAATGCTTGGAATATGTTCGTTTATATAATTTTTTTATTTTGTGTAAAAAATTACTTTATTGTAATTTTATCAAATCTGAAAATTTGGCATAGATAGGTATTGCTAGAAAGTAATTGAAGTGATATAATCAAATTGTTTCGCGCGAAACAAAAAAGTCGAAAATGTGATTTGAAAATATGAAAAAAATTAAATCGGAAATGCTGACAAACATCATAAATAAAGAAAAGGAGCTGATTTGAATGGACTTTGAAGTTATCGTAGTAGGCGGAGGACCTGTTGGCATGATGCTGGCATCGGAACTGGCTTTAATGAAAGTGAAAGTGTGCGTCCTTGAGCGATTGAAGGAGACGACGCCTTATTCCAGAGCCCTTACCCTTCATCCTCGTTCACTGGAAATTTTTGATTTTCGTGGATTAAAAGCGAAACTGATGAGAAAAGGAAAGCCGATTCCTACCGGACATTTTGCGGCATTGGATACCCCTCTGGATTTTTCGGTATTAGATTCTACCAGCAATTTTACCCTTTTTATCCCCCAAAATGAAACGGAGAAGGTTATTGAGGAGTGGGCGAGAAGCCTTGGCGTGGAAATTTGGCGTGGAGTAGAGGTTTTATCTGTACATCAGTATTCGCAAGGGGTAGAGATAACTGCTGCCGATCTTAAAGGAGAATTCACACTGACGGCGGCTTATGGGATTGGTACCGACGGTGCAGGCAGTATTGTTCGAAAACAGGCAGGCATCCCATTTGTAGGTACAAGCGAGACACTTACCGGTATGTTGGGAGATGTTGTTTTGCCGGATTTTTCGGAACCGAACGGACTATCCTTCTTCAGCAAGCAGGGGCTGGTCATGGTTGCACCTCTGCCTAATGGATTGCATCGGGTGGTGATGATCGATCCAGAGAGGATGTCTATTTCGAAGCAAGAGCCAGTCACGTTAGAGGAGCTGCGTTCGGGAATGATACGTATCCTCGGAAGCGATTTCGGGATCACCAAACCCTACTGGCTGTCCCGTTATGGAAATGCAACTCGGCAAGCAGAGCGATACCGGGAGGGACGGATATTCCTCGCAGGAGACGCTGCGCATATTCATTTCCCCGCAGGCGGACAAGGGCTGAATGTAGGCTTGCAGGAAGTGGTAAATCTAGGATGGAAGCTGGCTGCCGAGCTGAAGGGCTGGGCTCCGGATTGGCTTCTGGATAGCTATCATGCAGAACGGTTCCCTGTTAATACCGCGCTGCTTCGAAATACCGAGGTTCAAACGCTATTGATGGGATCAGATTTCTCGCCTAAAATGATCGAACTACGTAGCATGTTGTCCAGTATGCTTCAAATACCCGAGGCCAATTACCAGATGGCTAAGCAAATTTCCGCATTGAATGTCCGATACGAGCAGGAGACAAAGGAGCTGCCGCATCCGTTGAACGGCAACCGATTTAGGGACTTGAAACTGTTGCTTGCAGATGGGACGGTTCGGAATGCCTACGAGCTGTTTCGCTCCGGTTCCTTTATCTTGCTTCATCTCGCTTCGGATGATCGTTTGCATGACGCCGTTGAATGGTGCAAATACAAGCACATTCGGGTTGTACTTGCTTCCCTCGCGAATGTCCACTCAGATTGGGAGGACGTTCATACAGCACTGATTCGTCCGGATGGGTATATCGCATGGGCGGTTTCCCGATCGGAGCCAAAGCGTATCGAAGCTGTCAGACAGGGAATCGTCCACTGGTGCGGTGAAATCTGATTTTTATTATTAAAAATGTTTTGCCCGAAACAAAAAAAGAATATTCCTGCTTGAATGTAAGGTTTTGTTTACCTTCAAATACGCAAAAATCAGCACGTAATAAGCCATGACCGTATAAACTTTTTTTCATAAAATAAATATTGTAAAATCAGAGAAATACAAAGAGGTGAAATTAACGAATGTACAATACTGAGCTTTCCAAACAGTGGATTTTGGAGCTTTTCATTCAGCTCATTAGTCAACAGGAGATTAGAGACAGCAAATTCACCGTCAGATTTGGAGAAGAGATGCAAAAACTTCAATCTGAGCTGGGGATGAAGATAGACCTTAATTTATCGGAGATTCATTTAATCGCTTGTATCGGCGATTACGGGCCAATTAACGTCACGATGATCTCCGAAAAGACAAATTTAGCGAAAGGGTCTATCACACGAATAAGCAAGAAGCTATTGAAATTGGATCTGATCAAAAGGCAGCAGCTTCTTGATAACAAGAAGGAAGTTTATTTCCGACTGACAGCAAAGGGACAAAAGTTTCATAAAATCCATGAACAGATTCACCAGGAGATTGAAAACCGGTTTATGAGCTTTTTGGACAAGTACACACCCGAGCAATTGGCCTTTTCCCGAAGGCTGCTACAGGATTTGTTGGAATGGGATTACTAAGATCTTTATAGGGCTGTTCGTTTTTAGAAGTGGAGTAGGTATTTACCCATTAGTTGAATATAGACGAAATATGAAAGAAACGTTTAGCCTAGAAAAAGATGCCGAAGGAGTAGGGGCAAAATGAAAAATTATATAGATGTAACGGAAGGAAAAAATAACTGGAAGCGTTATTTAAGTTCTACTATTCTAGCTTCTGTATTTATGATAATAGGGTCTATAATTTATGGAAGCTATCATGGTGGAGGGAGACTGAAGTAAGAAAACGTACTTTGATTCTGATAATGGAATTGCAATAGGGATAAATGCTAATCTTGACCTTTTATTATCCCACATTGTTTATTTGTTTTGGATTTTGGGCTTGTGGTTAGGATTTCGCTTTATTCATAAAAGGCGAATGAAATCATTAATAACAGCTAATAGACGTGTAAATTGGAAGAGAATAAGCTGGTCCTTTGGTATTTTTACAGCTTTGTTACTAGTAACACAATTAATTGATGTTGTCTTTAATCAGTCTGATTATGCATGGAACCATATAAGTTTGAAAGAGTATCTCCCGTTAGTTTTTATTATTTTTTTTAAAAAAATGTTGTAATATAAATGTAATAATTGTAATATTAACGTTGTGAATGTTACATAAATTTCTTTGATGACCTTTTAATTGAAAAATATCCTTTAATTGGGTTATTTTTATAAAGGCAAACTAGCTAATTGATTATACATAATATAGAAATTTTGTTGCATTTCGTTGTCTTCATTTCACATTCTAGGGCAACTAGTCAAGTTGATTCCTTTAGAACATTAGCAAGATTAATAGACTTTTTATTATTAAAAACGGAGGTTAGTTTACCATGAAGAAAAAATTGTTAGCCGTTATTCCAACTATTATGCTTGTTGCAACACCTTTAGCTATGGGAGCATCTACTGTCGAGGCAGCACCTAAAGCCAACTCTCAAAAAATCGTAGCGAAAGCCGAAACGCGTCCAACTCTGCGTATAGGCTCTCACTCTAGTTATGTAAAAAACTTACAGAAAAATCTTAAAGATGTGAAATATGATACAGGTGTTGATGGAGTATTTGGCCCTAAAACTCAAACGATGGTTAAACAGTTCCAAGCTGATCATAATCTAATTTCTGATGGCATAGTTGGTCCAGCGACATGGGCAGCCTTAGATCAAAATAAAGTAGAAAGACAACAGTTTACCGTAAATAATGCAATTGCATTTGGTCAAAAAAAGCTAGGTAACAATATTGTATTTAGTGGTGACGGTAGATTAGTAAAAGACTCCAAAAAACAATCCTATTACAGATTGAAAGCAGCGAACAAAGACTGGATGAATCAAGGCGGTTCAGGTACAATTGGGTGGTTCCATATTTATAAGGATGGCCGTGTGATCGAAGAATAAAATGGGAAAAGTTATTACAGCGATAAAGCTATTCTAAAGATATTGCACTTATAGCAACATCTTTAAGAATGGGGGCATCAATCACTCATGCAGCATCAAAAGATAATCACGCTCAAAAATTTTTAGCAAAAGCAAAAACACACCCTACGCTGCTTAAAGGTTCTAATTATATGAAAGATTTACAATAAATCCATCAGGATATCAATTTGTAAAATAGCATATATAAAACAAAGTAAAGCCCACTCTTTATAAGAGTGGGCTTTACTTTGTTTTAAAAAAGAGTATCGATAATTGATATTATGCTAAATAGTTAATAAGTAACTATTATAGATTATTTTTACATGGTAATTAATCATAAAGTTGGATACATTATCCATAATTGAGTGTTATCATAACATTTGTACGTATACTATTATAGGAGTGATGAGTTTGAAACGTGTTGTAGGTGTACTTTCTACTGCTCTTTTAGCTGGGACCATGATTTTTGGTGTATCAAATACGGCGGTGCATGCAGATTCTTCTTCTCAACCTTATAAAGTTGTAATACCGGGTGAATTGGATGAAAGTCCTAAAACGATTGGATTTGATGACAAAGCAGAATTTAAAGCGTACTTAAAGGCGCATTCAGTTGCTCCAAATCTTTCGAAATCTCTACAATCTTCATCGCAAATTTATTCTACTTTTTATCATGATACGGATTTACAGGGGGCTCGTTTTACTGTGAACTCGAGTAGAAATCCCGTTATTCTTGCTAATTTTGGTGAATCAAGCAATGATGCGGTTTCATCTGTACTTACGCATCCATTTGGAGACTATACAACGATTTATGAACATAGTAATGCACAAGGACGCGCACTTGCTATTGTGAATAATGGGAAATATTTGAATTTGACAACAGTTAGTATGGGCGATGGAGCAAGAACATGGAATGATCAAGCATCTTCTGCAATTGTAAAAGCAAATTAATCTAATAAACAGGCAGACAATTCATTTGTCTGTCTTTTATATGTAAGTATCAATTATAATTGTTGAAACCCTGCGATTAAAACACATCTATCAACTTAGAAGTATTTTTATACAAGGTTCGGTCGTTCCATATAGTATTTATAGATGGTCTGATCTATGGAAAAGGAGGGAATTTAGTATGAACAAGCTGTTAACTTTGACGATAGCTTCGGAAATGTTTCTTTTGCTATCCTTTTGAAAGAAACATATAGATTCCTAACCGAATCTGCTCTTAGGCAACCATTCCAAATAGTTGATAGATGAACTTTATTTGATTTCGGACAGACTTGTCCTGTAAAACAAGTTGCCCCTTTTTTATCATATGCATTGCTTCTATTCCAGAAATAATGGATGTAGCTGTGCGAAAGGATTTTAGTCCTAACATTGAACGAACTCGCTTTTTAATAAAACGATGATCTTGTTCCACGATGTTATTTAGATATTTGACTTGCCTTATTTGGATGCCTACAGGCATCTTTTTTTCTTTCTTTAACTCTTCAATGGCTATAGGATAGGCTGGGTTCTTGTCTACTGTGATCACACGGGACTTGGAAACATGAAAAGACCGCAAAGCTTTCTCGAAGAAGCGCTTTGCAGCCCTATGATCTCTTGTTTTACTTAGGTAAAAATCAATTGTATTTCCTTCTGAATCAACGGCACGATACAAATACATCCATTGTCCTTTTACTTTTATATAGGTCTCATCCACTCGCCAAGAATCATTAATTGTCTTAAGGTGACGCCGTACTCGCTCATCTAATTCAGGGCCATATTGATGAACCCAGCGCATAATTGTTGTATGAGCAATGGAAAGTCCTCGTTCTTCCATCATTTCAACCAAATCACGAAAGCTGAGGTTATACCGTAGGTACCATCTTACATTTAACATAATGATATCAGGTTGATAGTGTTTCCACTTAAATGAATTTTGCTTTTCCATACCGATCACTTCCTTTTTAGAGTACTAGTATCAGTATGTCCAAGTTTAAAAGATTTGTTTCAAGCTAGGTTGTATTTTTGCACCAGATCCAATACTTCTAACATACATACCCCCGTCCTGTTTTGGATGGGGGTAAAATAAAGTTGTTAAATTTTTCATAAAGGATGCTTTAGCAATAAAGTCGTTTACCACAATCGCGCCCATTTATGGAATAAGCAAGAACTTCTATTAGCTGGATTTGTAGGAGTTCAATAGTCTGAAAAAGCTGATCAGTAAACATTTTGTATTAACACTACCCATAGTTGAACAAGAACGCACAATTTCCCTCTATCCTTCACTACTTTCTCCGTTCCGCAGAGAAGGATTTTGCAACTTTTGTTGCTCCCAAAAATAGGTTATGTTTCTCTCGAATATCTTCTGAAGGAGTATAAGGATTTGAATCCGATGTAACAGTTACCTTTTTAGGGTTTTTTTCTATTAAAATAGGTTTCATTTTACTATCCCTTTTTCTTTATCTAGATTTGAATAGTCCCACTCACAATAGCGACGATACCAATTACCGCACAAATTAAACCAGTATTTATTTTACCTGTTTTTCCTTTTGTACGCTTTCCAGAGAGGAAGAGGAAAATTCCTAATATAACAAGCACAATTCCAAGACCAATACTAAAAATATAAAGTTGGGATGAAGCACTTTCAAGTACATGATTAATGGACTTTTCAATTCTTTGTTCCATTTACTCTACCTCCATATGATTTACTTTGTGAATCAGATTTACAGAAAAGATTATTCCGACAAATATCATAATCAAACTGAATATATACATAAACGTTATACTTGAAGTGGTGTTTACCACAATATTGCACATCAGCGAAGCCAAGAGAACAGCCGAAACAATAGTAGTAGGAACTGATTTCTTAATAAACCCAATGCCCGTTGCTATAATTCCTATACATGCGGCTATAATGGCCATGACAACTGTAATTTTTATAGCTTGTAGCATAATAGCAGCCGTAAAGCCTCCACTGACAAGATGCATAGTTTTTTCGGTTATACCAAATATCAAAAAAATAATGAGATTGCTAATAATCATTGAAATAATCGTAAATATGCTAACAACACTTAATTTTGAAAATAAGATCTTTTTTCTGCTTATCGGGTATGAAAAAAGTAAAACAGGTCTATTTCCAGAATAATCCTCGATTATAAATTTAGAATACATAACAGCTGATAGGACGCAAAAAGCCGCCATATTTAATACACCAAACAAAGGGATCAGATTGTTATATCCTAAAAAAATCTCTAAATCTTTATCGTTTGGCTCTAGCTTTGGCGCATAGGCAAAAAGATAGAGGAAACCTAACATGACTATAGCAATCATAATGCTGGCAATTACATAAGTACGAATGTTGTTTCTTCTCAATTCCAATTTAATAAGTTTTATCATTGCTTATCCTCCCGGTCATGATATCCATAAAATACTCTTCAAGACCATTCGGGGATTCTGCCTTTACTTCAGCCAAAGAAGTCTCTCGTATAACAGTGCCGTTTACAATCACCCCAATGGTATCAGCAATATGCTCAATTTCCGATAAAATATGACTGGAAATCAATAAGGTCATATCTTGATTTTTAACAAGATCAAGGAACAATTCTCTCATTTCTCTAATTCCAATTGGATCTAGTCCGTTAATGGGTTCATCTAAAATCAACAATTTAGGTTTATGAATGATAGCTCTTGCAATGGCTAATCGTTGACGCATACCAAGAGAGAATTTTGACACAGGCTGTTTGCCTGTGTCATTTAATCCGACTTTAGTTAAAACAGAGGCTATATCCGTGTCATTATCTTCCATATAGGCAAGGTGTATTTCTAAATTTTCAATTGCTGATAAATGCTCATAAAATACAGGAGTTTCAATGATCGTTCCAATATTTCTTAAAATTTCACTTCGGTGAGACCTAACATCCATTTCTAAAACTTGTGCATTCCCCATTGTCGGTGTAAGCAAGCCAGACAGCATTTTAAATACCGTTGTTTTTCCAGCTCCATTTGCACCTAAAAAACCATAAATAGTACCTTTTTGCACATTCATATTGCAATTTTTTATTACTTCATTTCCATCAAAGGTTTTTGTAAGGTTTTCGACTTTTACAGCAGAAATATTATTCATTTGTTTTGTTCTCCTCTGGATATAACCTTTGCAATAATTCTTTTATCTTTTCAAGCAAATCATCATTCAATATATCCATTCCGATTGATTTCATCATATGTTGCAAAAACTTCAAACGCATGGCTAATTTGGCATGGTTACACTTAAAAACAACAGGGTCGCACCAAATATTCATCAATAGTAAAAAAACCTCTGCACATTCTTCGGGATAATCAGTAATAAGTGAGCCATCTGCTATTCCTTCCTTTATGATTTCAGTAATGAGTGCAGAGTCTTTGTTTACGCAGTCCTGCATATATGACACTACAAATTCTGGACTTTTTATGCGTGAACCCATCACATCGTCCAAATAGTGTACCTCTTGGCTGGAAAAGCTCTTATGCAAAAGAGTAATTAGCTTTTCTTTTCCAGTACAAGACCCCATTTCAGATAACCAACCCTTTATCATATTTTCTACGCTTTGTGCCTGCATTTCCGTAACGGCATTGATGATTTCATCCTTGGATTGAAAATGATGATAAATAGCCCCTTTTGATATTCCTGCAGTTTCAGCGATATCCTTTATACTGGTTTTATCAAATCCTTTTTCCAGAAATAGTTTTGCAGAAACAGACAAAATGGTTTCAATCGTTGCTTGTGAATTATATTTTTTCGCCATACTTATTAGCCTCCAAACAAAAAAACATACCGATCGTCCGGTTTTTATTTTACTATATCCATTTTTTTGAAATTTGTCAATATTGATAGAACAAATTTCTGTACTTCGATCTTCTTTATTCCTTTTTAACTTCAAATGTTCTTGGGATATGTCCGAGATAAGTCCGTAAATGGCCATATAGATGGATATAAATGTAAAATAGTTTTTCTTACTCTTACCATCACAAAAACGGTCGTTTTTGTGACGAGTGAAAAGTATGTAAAGTTAATTGTTTGTATGTATGTGTATGGTTCGTTATAGTTTTTATATGATTATATGTAAAAGTGTCAATGTGTGTAAGAATTCTATAGGTAGAGAAAGATTATTCTAGCAGCTAATCAACCAATGAGAATCTATCTATTTAAAAGGTGAGGAAGAATGAAGAATCAAATAAAAGAGGAAATCGTAAAATATCTAGATGGCACTGAATCTTATGTTTCCTTTATCCAACTAGAAAATTACTTAAAACAAGAAGGAATACCCTACGACGGGGAATACTCTGTTCATATACCTGGTCATCCTACTATTATGATGTGGCAGGGGATGTCTCAGGATTTTGCCAGAGCAATCCTTGAACTAGTATTTGAAGACTTTGAGATTACTCCTACATATGTCCCTCAGAGCCTCTATACATTAGAAGGGAAAGAAATTGACTTACCGATTGCTGAGAATTTACATTATGAGGACACGATTAAAAGGTGGGCGCCCGTTATGTTTAAGCGAACGAGTCTCTATAAAAAGGATCTTATTTCTAAGTAAGGTGAGAAGAATGAGAATTTGAAACGTAATAAGTTCATATGTTCTTCAAAGGTTGTATGAGCCGTACAACCTTTATGTTTTAAATCTGCAACTTCTTGTTACATAATTGGAATAAAACACAAGGGAAATGAACTGCACCCCAATTGTTAGACAAAAACTAATAATTGGAGGTGCAGTTCATTACACCAGTAGTTTTTTTCTTTTTGAGCTATATATGTTATTTATTTTTAGTTTAGTCGGGTAGGCGGGCACTCTCACGAGCGCCCGCCCCCCTAAGAACCGTACGTGACAGATTTCCCGTCATACGGCTCAAGCCTTCTTTTTATCCAAACAACTTCTTTATTTAATACACGGTACATGTACTAATTTAGCAACTTTGCCTGTAGAAACTTCTAAGTGTTGTACAGTAACTTTTTCGCCATTTTGTAGAGTGTGTTTACATAATGTGCAACGGTAACCTTGTTTCCTTGCGAGTTTTATCCTATCTAGCGTATTTTCGCTATTGAAGACCTTACGGTCTCGCTTTTCCCAATATCCTTTTAGGTTCGGATCATCTGGACTGTTTTTATAGGCTACCATCACATGTCGTTCTATTTTAATCCAGGCCATCTTCAACAATTGAATATTAGTAAGTGGACAGGTGAGAGTCCATTTATCATTTCCACCGTGGTTGGGCTTCTTAAAATAACGCCTGGTAATCCATTTCCACGATTTTTTTGGATGTAATTGTTTAAGATGTTTGATTAATTTAGAGAAAACATAATAGTCCATATAACTAAACGTCTTTTTGGAAACGACATGTTTCCAATACTGTCCGTAACCTCTAATAATAGGGTTTAAGACACGTATAATTTCTTTTACTGGTCGTCCTCTCATTACTGTGAACGTATCTTTTATCTTGTTTTTAGCTTTTTTGATACTGTCTTTGCTAGGTTTGATCAATAACTTCTTTCCTTGTCCTGTGTTGTATTGACGCAGCGAGAAGCCAAGAAAATCGAACCCATTCTCGATATGTGTAACCCTAGTTTTATCCGTGCTGAGTGTAATTCCTCGTTTTTGTAAATAAGGAATTAGGTTTTGATACATACTTTCAGCTTGTTCCTTCGTTTCTGTTACGATGACGAAGTCATCTGCGTAGAGAACACGTCCTATCTTACACTTGGGGTCGATTTTATATCCTCCGTTTGGTTTGTATGTCTTTTTATAGATAATACCAATCTCTTTTTCCATACCGCATAAGGCGATATTGGCTAGGAGGGGGGACACAATGCCTCCTTGCGGAGTTCCTTCCTTTGTTGGACGGAGCATATCCTGCTCTATGTATCCCATCTTGAGCCACCTTTTGATAAGAGGGGTTCCTGGAAACGTAGATATTTGTTCTACTATCCAATCATGTTTGAGGTGGTCAAAACATCCTAAGAAATCCCCCTCAAAAACCCACTTTTTCTTACTGTTGGTGTTAAGCTTGTTAAAGAGATTACTTATAGCATCGTGTGTGCTTCGTTTAGGACGAAAACCATAGGCGGTAGACTCGAATCTGCCTTCCCATTGCGGTTCGAGTGCATTCTTCACGACATTTTGGTACACTCGATCTCGCATTGTCGGAATACCGAGAGGTCTTAGTTTTCCATTTTTCTTAGGAATAAACATTCGCTTCGCTGGCTTTGGGCGATGCTGAAAGACATTACATTTAACTAATTGTTGATAAAGTTTGATACGTTCGTTTGGATTTGAGGCCGTGTAGCCGTCTACTCCAGGTGTTCGCTTACCGTTATTTTGTTGTGTCACTCTGCGAATAGAAAGTAGTAGATTTGCTTTACTCGAAGGAGTAAGCGTTGAAGCTTCCTTACTTTCCTTTGTTGATTCTGTTGTTCGGCACGATAAATTCTTTGTCGTAACTTCGTTACATATTTTTGTACAGTATTCCAATCAATAGAGTACCAACCTTTATGCGAGACGTGCGCCGACGCTCGTGGAGAGGTATTCATAACAGCACGCTCCTTGTCGTTAAAAGATAGCCACAAATTTATTTTCGTGTTGAAGACCCATGAGAAGTAGGCGCTCTTTCGAGCCTGTCATTGTCTATAAAGACGACAGTATCCGTCCAGTTATACAACGTTTCTGCTTTCCTGTCCCTTTTCAGGGTAACGGCTTTCGCTTTTCTCATATCCCATACCCTCTGCCACATCGTTTGACTTTGCAGTCATCCTACTGCTTATGCAGATGACATAGGGCTTACCAAGTTCCACATTCTACAGATGCGATAGGGGGAGGTAGGTTCTTTACTCCGGGTAAGATGCGGGACGCATCAGAGTAGCCTTATGATTCTACTTTTCCTCTTACCAAGACCCAAGCCAATCTATGCATTATCTTGGGCTAAGAGTAACGAAGCTTACAAACCTTCACTTTCGTTTACCATACCTATCTTCTCCTAGCAGTATTCTGGACCATGCATTTGTCCTCTGTTTCCGCATTTCCTCATGCAACCGACAGACTCGTTACCAAGAATGCCGTTTTGGATGGAGATCATCTCCGCGTCTAGATGAGTAGCGTTAGCTACACTGTAAGAAAGCGACTTCTTGTCGCACCATAAACACTCTTTCCGGAACCAAGCAAGCAAAAGAACCCTTGGGACAGTAGGATTCCACCAAGGATTCTTTTCCGGAGTATGCATCTTTTTATACACTGTTGATTTATCAACGTTTTCTCAGTAGGTGGTTGAGAAACTAATGTATAAGAAGTGCACCTTTTATACATATGTTAACCTCTATAAAAAATTGCCTATATGCGAAAAATATGATGAAAATAGCTTATTCCATACATCAAATATGTATGAGCTCTACTAAAAGCAGCCGAAATAATCACGGTTGCTCTTTTTTTGCCTAAAATCGTGTTGCTAGCGAACTCATACGCAAAATTAAAAGTCTTTTCGTGAGTAGTTGTATTAGTAATTTCCTCATACTACCTCTTATTTTCTTCAACACAAATCAAATAATACGTTTAGGAGGTCAATTAAATGTCATTAAGAGATAGACTTAGACCTCCTCGATCAGTTCGTAGAGCAGCTAGGTCTCTTGATCCAAGCAAGGTTTTAACCGGAGAAGTTTCTACAGGAGAATATTTTGGAGTAGACTTAAATCCAGGTGATTTTAAATCAGTAACAGATAATGCTGATGAGAAAGCTAAAGAATACAGTAATAGTGAAAGAGAAAATAAAAATTACTGTGATTGTGTAGTTGCGGTAGCTGCTGGATGTGCGGTAGCTGGTGCTGCTCTTGGGGGCCTGTAGGAGCAGGGCTAGGTGCCTTAGGCGGTTTTCCTGCAGCAAGGCTAGCGTGTGGACGAATTTATACTTCTGGACCTTGTGAATAATGAAATGGAAGAAGTGATTTTTATGCTCCCTTTTGCTGGGATGTTTGAGGATGGTCTTATTGGAGGATTTAACCCTAGAAAGCAGGCACGCGAACAGGTTAACGCTATTGCAAATCAGAGAGCTAAAAATTATAGTGAAAGTGAAAGAGAAAATAAAAACTATTCTAATTGTGTTGCTGTAGTTTCTGTTGAATGTGCTAACGATAGTAGTATTTTTGATGGTGCTGGAATTGAAGGAATAATGGCTGACGGTGGCATTGCTGTAGCAAAGATAGCTTGTGGTCGCATATATAAATCAGAACTATCAGAATAATAAAAAGCGCAATCAAGTAATACAGCTAGGAGGTGTTTTTATGCCAGAACACGGTTTCAATCAAACACATGATAATAACAATCATAGCAATAGTTATGATACAAACGGTGGAAGTATCCAACCAGTAGATGTACCCCAATCTGTCGGAAATAAAATTCCTGCTGAAAACGATGGACTAACTGGAAAAGTAAATGCAAACCTCGGATACCATCCAAAAAAATAGCACGAAAAAACCGCCCTACAAAAGTAAGGCGGTTCTCCGATAAGTTTTATCTTACAAAACTAAAACCATGTAGAATCTTTATTTTTTGGAAATTATACCATTTAACGAAAAAAAGAGCAACCCTAAAGTTACTCTTTCTCTCAGCAAAAACTAACACAAAATGTGTGCATTGGTGCTCAAGGAGTGTTCAATAAAGTATACTTTTACGAACAAGTTATTTAAATCTATTATAAGATGTTAAAATAATTATTATCGTTAACAAAAAAGAAAGCTACCACATCGTTGCAGGATGGATAGCTTTTAGGGAATTTACATTAAAAAAATCCCCTCTATAGTAGACAGAATAGGGTGTTTTCTTTTACTTGTCTACTATAAGGAGAGCATACCACATTATTTTTGGTTGCCTTTTTGAAAAAATTAATTATTTATTATTGTTGTAAGTTTACTCTAATATATTTGTTAAACACCTTGTATTATAAAACCTCGATAGTTCCCGCCTTTAAGTCTGTACTGAAGGGCTTCTTGATATGCAGGGCTATTATACCAAGTATTTGCTTCTTCAAAAGTGGGGAATTCTAGAATTACTGCACCTTCAATTTGTGGGCCTTCTAGCACCAAATGCTTTCCATATACTGCACGTGGTGTGACCGGGTGTCCTTTTAATCCTGCAGGAGACTTTTCGGCGTAAATTTCAAGTTGGGATGAATTTGTAGTTTTTTCACGTATAAAAACAACGTATGCTGTCATATTTCCTCTTTCCTCCTATTTGCAAATTGCTAAGATATCGAAAATTAAGTACTCACCTTATAAATATTAAAAGTTCAGTTTAAATTTAACTTATTTTAATCTGAAGGAGAGCAATCGTCGAAAGAGCTAATAGAGCAAATTCTTATTAATATTCTGGTCCTGCTTTAAACGAGCCTGTATAAGGTTTACTCTTCTCCTTTAGGATAATATGATCTTACTTATTCCCTTAAGATTCTTCAAAATAACAGTAAGTTAATCATTACATAAGTTTAACTAGTTATATGCTTAGTTTCAGAACAAATTAACTCTTCAATCTTTCCCGATCTTAATTTAAAACGATGGTCTATAAGTAAAGGAGACGGAAGGCCTGTCTTATCGAAGTCGCCATCGACTTCAGCAGTTACCGTTATTCTGTCGTCTTGTTCTGTATAGTTTTTAATCTTAAACTTCACATTAGGATTAAAAATTGCATTTTTACTCCATTTTTCTATAGCTTGAATACCCTTTATTTTCTTTTTTTCGTCAAATATATAAGCGTCTTTTGTAAAGACTTCTATAAAATTCTTATAGTTATTATCATTTGCGAATTGGAAAAATCTTCTAACAGATAGTGGTAAATAGCTCATTTCGAGGTATCTCCTTTCTATTTTTCATCAAAACAGGACCCATTAAATATAACAGGTGTTACTTGACAACGTTATGTCATATTATGATCTTTGATTTAAATTTTTTTTAACAGTATCTAGATCTCCCAAAATTTTATTTCGTAAATGCACCGGCTCAATATCTTCAATAAGGGTACCGAAAGACAAAATATAGCTATATAACCAACTCCCTAAAGACATTTTTGTACGTATAGTATAGGAACCATCCTCATTGTGTACCACAGCACCTTCTTCAAATTCATCATATACCCGAAATGCTCCTTGGGAGGAAATTCGTAACTTTACCTCTATCAATTCTGGCAAACTATTTTGTTTTGCATTTTCTATGGAACTCTCCTTCTCTCGGGGCTCGAAATCAATATCTGTTATTTTTACTTCTTTCATCCTGTTCACTTTGAAGGTACGGAATGCGCTACTTTCTAGGCAATACCCATATAAATACCAAGACTTATCTTTGAATAGAAGTTTAACCGGCTCGACTTGTCGGCTACTCTTTATACCTGAAACATTAAAGTAACGAAATAAAATTAAATGATGATTCATTATTGCTTCCCGAAGTAGATAGAAAAGTTCTTTTCGGCTATGCCTGCTACCCCAAGGAGAGAAATCTACTTCAATCCAATTAGCTTTATCTTTTTTAAACAAATTACTAAGCTTTGACAACACACTATCTATCTCTGGATAAGCAGCTGCATTTAAACTTTGAAGGGCCATAAGAATCTCATCTTGTTCACTTTCAGATAGCAGAGAGGTATTGAATACATAGTCATCTAGTAGAAAAATTCCCCCTCCCTTTCCTTGACTACTGTAGACAGGAATTCCTGCAGCACTGAGGTCATCTATATCACGATAAATAGTGCGCGTGGATACTTCAAAGTGATCTGCTAATTCTTTAGCCGTTGCTTTCTTCTTATTAAGTAAATGGTAAATAATTTCGAAATGTCTGCTAATCGGCACACTCTCACCTCTTTCTATAAAGAATAGATTAAACTTGGCACTACATAATGTCATTCATTTAGCATTGACGCTATTAATATTTTTAAACATGACATAATGTTGTCATATTTAATTTGTTAGGATAGTCTTATCAACTCATGTATATATTCATTACATGTGAGAAAAAAGGAGATTCAAAATGAAAACAACACAAGAACTGGTAGGAAAAAGAGCATTGGTTACTGGTGGAACAAGAGGCATGGGAAAAGCGATTGTAGAAAACTTGAAGGCAAAGGGTGCGACAGTCGTGACTACAGCAAGATCCGAACCGGAGGAAGGAACTACTGCTGATCTTTTTATTTCAGCCGATATAAGAACTACAGAAGGAATAAAAGTACTTACTGAGCGCACGCTAGATTTCCTTGGAGGGATTGATATTATAGTTAATAACGTCGGCGGTTCTTCAGCTCCCGCAGGAGGAGTGCTTGCTCTTAATGATAAAGATTGGATGGAGGCTATAAATTGGAATTTATTATCTGCAGTTCGACTTGATCGCAATCTATTACCGGCAATGATGCAACAAAAATATGGAACAATTGTTCACATTTCTTCTATTCAACGAACACTACCTTTATTTGATTCTACGTTAGCATATGCAGCTGCAAAAGCTGCATTAAGTAATTATAGTAAGGGGCTATCCAATGAAGTAGCAGCTTTTGGCATACGTGTTAATACTGTCGCGCCTGGCTTTATTCAAACAAAGGCAGCTGACGCAATGATCGAACGACTTCAAGAAAAATATGGTTCTTACGAACAAGCATTACAGGAACTTATGAGTTCACTTGGAGGTATTCCACTTGGAAAACCAGGACAACCAGAAGACGTTGCAGAATTAGTAGCCTTTCTTGTTTCTGATCGTGCCAAAGCGATCACTGGAAGTGAATATAAGATTGATGGTGGAACGGTTCCAACGATTTAAAAAGCTATTTCATAAGGCATGTTTAAAGCCGTCCAGCATATGTATAAAAGCTGCATAAAGCAGAAATCGTAGCCTCATCGAAGCCCTTGAGTACCAAGGGTTCTTTTTTGTGGTAACCGAAAATATAAAATAAATTTCTTTTATACAAAAGAGTAAATAGATAAACTCACTTATAAAAATTATTGTTTTATCATTTACTCTTAGTGAGGACAAATATGAACTTTTTCTACAAGATAGGTAATTAGTAAACTATTTTTAAATAAAATATGTTAAATATTATGCTTATTATCAAACATAATATAACATCTACACTAATTAATATTGTAGCTTTTGTATTTACTAATATTTTCGTGATGATTTAGATTTACCTACAGTAATGAATGCACCAATAACATCTCCCTCCTGTTCTGTCAAATTAAAAAATCCTTTGCTGTTCATATCGGCAAAGGATTCTTTTTTATTTTTCATGAAATCAATTTAAGTGTTAAAAAATTCTTTTTTTCTTGAAATTTTAGTTAGATCTCCTTTTGCTCCTTAATATCCTTAAGGTGTCTCGCCTTATACATTAAGATAAGGGCGACAATTAGCAATGAGGAAAGACTGTACATCTCTCTGTAACCAGTTAGACTAGCAACTCCACCTAGAACCGGAGCACCAAGAGCCATTCCTAAATCCATAGAACTGAGGGACATGGCATTAGCCGTTCCTTTTTTATCAGGCGTTACCCTGCTTACCGCCCATGCTTGAAATGAAGGTTGCATGACACTGTAAGCAATACCGTAAAGTACGGCTGCAATGAAAAATGTCGTAAGGCCATGTGCAAATGCTATTAAAATCAAACCAATGATGCTGCAGATACTTGCCGGATAAATTAAGTACTTATGCCCCATTTGATCGTAAATTTTTCCCGAAAATGGTCTAACTAATACGATGACAACCGCAATAATTAAAAAGAAGAGAGAAACTTTGCTACCTAAATGATTTTCTTCCCCTAGACCATTAATAAAATTGACAATGCCTGAATAAGTGCAATAAAAAAGCATGACTAAAAAGCATGGAAGCATAGCCTGTTTATCAAAAACAAAATTCACTAGTGATTCTCTTTGGATCGGTGATTCAGCGAATGAAGATGATTGTTTGATTTTGATAAACAACGAGAAAATAAATGAGACTACTATTAGAAACAACGTTATAAAAAGAAGAAATTTAAAAGAGAATGAATGTAGAATTGACAAAGCAATCATCGGACCAAGGGTTGTTCCTAGACTTGTCGCCATTCCAAAATAGCCAATTCCTTCACCCATTCGTTCTTTGGGAATCAAATTTGTTGCAAGAGTAGCTAATAGATTTGTTGTAACTCCAAAGCCTATACCTTCTAAAATTCGTATTGATATTAATAAAGGAATAACTTGTTGATTGTAACTAATCATAATACAAACAAGCACAAAAAGGAGCATAACGCATAGTACCTGTTTGATATTTATTTTATGCATTAAAATTCCTGTTACTGGACGAGTTATAATCGCGGCCAACATAAAGGTCGTCGTCATAACGCCTCCTAAAGTTGGGTTATGACTAAACTCTGTAACAAAAATTGAAAATCCCCCTGTAAGCATCTGTAGACACAGGTAGAACGAGATAGTTATTAAAATAATAAGAGAAAACTGCCACGTCCATAATTTCGATACTGATGAATACAACCTAAAAACCTTCTTTCTGCGTGATTAAAACTTATTAATTTTTTATTAATGAGCCTAAATACTGTGACTGTGGAGTGAAGAATTCTTCGTTTCTACTTTACAAGACGCTAATATATATGTCTAATATATATATGATAATAAATTAATACATTTAAAGTATTAATAATGAAAAGAGAGGGATTACAGTGGAATTACGCCATTTGAAATATTTCAAAGCAGTAGCTGAAGAACTACATTTTGGTAAAGCTGCAGCTCGTTTGAATATCGCACAACCACCACTAAGTCTTCAGATCCGTAATTTAGAAGAAGAATTAGGAGTATCCCTTTTTCATCGGACGAAAAGGCATGTGGAGTTAACCAAAGAAGGACAAGTGTTTCTAGAAAAAGTTTATCAACTTTTCAAAAGTTTAGATGAATCAATCGAAGCAGTTAGAATGGTGAGTCGAGGAGAGATTGGAGAAATCGTTATTGGTTACTTAGCTTCAGCAGCTTATGACGTTCTTCCAGCCATCATAAAACAGTACAGAAAACAATACCCCTCTATTCATGTGAATTTAAAACAACTTACGTCTGCAGAACAACTAAAAGCTTTACAAGAGGGAACTATTCATATTGGGATAATTAGTGAGCCAATTGAAAATGAGTCGCTTAATCTTGAAATAATTAGAAAAGAACCTATGGTTGCAGCCTTACCAAAAGAACACCCTTTAGCTTCCAAAACATCCTCCATCGATCTTATTGAGTTAGCCAATGATCCTTTTATTTTAACTGGAAGAAATTCAAATCAAAGTCATTATGATGGGATAATTAATAGTTGTTATGACGCAGGATTTAGCCCAAACATCATACAAGAAACAAAAGAAATGTCCACTGTTATATCTTTAGTTTCTGCAGGAATTGGTATAGCTATAGTCCCTGCCTCAATACAATTATTATTACAAAATGAAGTGGTATATCGTGACATTCGAGATAACAAATTCAATACTGTCACAGCTCTTGTATGGGAAAATAAAAATCAATCGCCAATAGTAAACGCTTTTGTTGAATTAGTAAAAGAATCTGTTATTCCAATTTTTAATAAGTATGAATGTTTTTGATATTATCTGAGGTCATGCACAGTTTCTAATGATTTATTCTTGTATTCAAATTCATCGTTAGTTTAAGTAAAAGTATATAAAATGAAAATGATATATTCTATGTATGCTTAGTTATCACAATGAAAATTATCGGCAACTTCGTGCTAAAAAGCCCTTATATCAAGGGCTTTTTGCATTTATAAAGATGTAACTTCTCCTTTCATTATTGGCAAAGTAGAAGGTAATGAATAAGCAGCCTCAAGAAAAGTGGGGCTGCCTCATTACAAAATTTTCTTTTTAGAGTTCTTGAATTGTTGGACGAACAATCATCTCATTAATCGCTACATCTGATGGTTGTTCAATAGCAAATGCAATGGCACGAGCAATACTAGCAGGCTCGATTCCAATTTTACTAACTTCAACGATTTCAGATTTTAATTCCTCATCTGAAATGGATTCTAGTAATTCTGTAGAAATAGTCCCTGGCGAAATAATAGTTGTACGAATATTATTAGGTGCCTCTTCCTTACGGAGACCTTCTGTAATGGCACGTACAGCAAACTTTGTACCACTATAAACTGCACTAGCATGGAATACTAAGTGGCCAGCTATCGAGGAAACATTAATGATATGCCCTTCTTTTCTTTCTCTCATGGAAGGAAGGACAGCAGCAATACCATAAAGTACACCCTTGATGTTAATATCAATCATCGAATCCCATTCATTGATTTTTTTCTGATAAACAGGTGACAGTGGCATTACTCCTGCATTATTAACCATTACATCAATTTTTCCAAACTCTGTAAGAGCATACTCAGCTAACTCTTCCATTTGTTCATGTGAGGCAACATCCGTCACTTTATAAATAGCTTGCCCACCATTCTTTTGAATCTCTTCTTGCAATTTCTTTAACCGATTTTCGCGACGAGCCGCCAATACCAGCTGCGCACCTTTAGATGCAAGTTCTTTTGCAGTAGCTTCTCCAATCCCACTGGAAGCACCCGTAATAATGACAACCTTATCTTGAATATTTGACATATAAATGACATCCTCTCTTAATGAAAATATGGTAAAATCAGTAAGATTTTAATGTTACTACGATATCATTCTTCAATCTTAAACCATGGGCCTGAAGCTTGAATGACGCTCCAAAGTTTTTCCGGAAGCTCAAGCTCACTAACCTTTGAAGCCTTTATCGCTGTTTGGATCTCAGACTCTTGTCCATTTTGAACCTTTTCAACCCAGTCTGGATTCATGATTAACGCGTGGCCAACTGCAGCTAAGGTAAGACCCTTATCTAATGCTTTTGCAACATCATCTGGAGTTACCATAGAACCAGCAGCCAGTACAGGAACTCGACCGTTTACATGGTCAACAATTAACTCAAGATATGTTTTTTCATCTTGACTATCGACTGGCTTTGAAGAAAGAGCATCAGCCAATGAAGCATGGACATAATCAACATCCTCTTCAATAAGGCGTTCAATCAATGCATAGGTATCCTTCATTCTCAAACCACCTTCTTCGTGTTCGTCAGGAGATAGTCTGTATCCTAAAATAAACGGTTTTGTTGCATGCTTTTCAATGACATTTTTCACTTCCTGAACGATTGCTAATGGGAAACGCATGCGATTTTCTAATGATCCTCCCCATTGATCTTCTCGTCTGTTGAAGAAAGGTGAGAAGAAGTTTTGCATTAAAAATCCATGAGCACCATGAAGCTCAACGCCGTCAAAACCTGCTTCAATTGCTCTTCTTGTTGTTTCTCCAAATGCATGGATGATATCTAAAATTTCCTCATGTGAAAGTTCTCTCGGCAAAACTGAAGGAGCAAATCCAGTTGCCTCAGTCTCTACAGCACTGGAACTAACAACCTCACCATTTGGCACAAGGTCTGGTAGTGCTTTGTTACCTGCATGGAAAATTTGAAGGATCGCAGGAGCTCCGCCACTTTTCGCGGCTTCAGCTAATTTACGTAAGCCCGGCATAAATGTATCGTCATAAGCTGCAAATTCATTTGTAAAACCGATCCCGTTTGGAGTCACATGTGTACAACCTGTAATCACAAGTCCTACTCCGTTTACTCTTTTTTTGTAATAGGTTAATTCCTCATCTGAAACCGTGTAATCATCATTACTGGACCAAGTTGTCATTGGTGCCATAACCACTCTATTATTAAGGGTAATCCCGTTTTTAAATGTAAAAGATTTAAATAAGTTGCTATATTTTTCGTTCATTTTTTTAACCTCTTTCTGAATAGTATTGATCTAACATTGTTAGTTTGTCGTATGTTGTAAAGGTTGATTAACCCTTCATGTATTTAAATGGTACAAGAAAAGGTTACTCCTTAGAGAGCACTCTAACGCAAGTGTTTTTTTATTTTTTTTTATTTTCGATAAAAACACGATGTAGAAAGCTGTCTGTACGAGGTTTATCCAAAAGATGCAAATGGAAAAAACAATTGGCTACTTAATTTCTAAGAGAAACAGTCTCCTACTTCATTTTCATAAAAATCTATTTTTTTATCTAGATGCTCTAAACTTTGACGAAGTTTCTCCAAGTCTTCCACTACTTTTTTGCGATGATTTCTAAGCAAATCTAACCTTTCTTCCATTGTTTTTTCCCCCATATGTCCCCACATGGCAAATCGTTTCATGTCTTTAAGTGACATCCCCGTATTTTTTAGGTGAAGCAAAGATTCAATCCATAATTTATTTTCATCCGAGTAGATTCTGACATTGTTCTCGTCTCTGTTTACTTTTATTAACCCTTCTTTTTCATAAAATCTCAATGTATGTCCACTTAACCCAACGATTTTAGAAAATTCTCCAATAGAATATGTCAATATAACCGCCTCCATTAAATCTGATAGATCTATTTCTTCTTTCCTTTTTAATTTGTGACATAAAGAAAGAATAATGCTTAGAGTTTACTCTAAGTCAAGGATAAGAAACTTAAATCGAAAAGATATACTTTTATGGACGTTCATTTTGCGAACTATCTGTTTGTGTGCGTTTTTTATAGAGTCACAAGGTACTTAAAAGTAAGTGATGGATATGACCATTATGCTCGTTCATAATAGAAAAAAGCGTCAACTTGTTTTTATTAAACCGGTCTGCGCTTTTTTCTATCGTTAACATGTTTTATGTAAACTAAAAATGAATCGGATATACATTGAAAAAATAATAAATTTTAATTGTCAATATTTTGGGAAGGATATGAATGAAAAAGCATTTATGGAGTGTATGTAGAGAGGCGAAAGAGTATTTATGACCTACCCTTCTTATGATGAAGTACAAGATATTCGAAGTGAACTAAAGGAAACCGGATATCAGTATTGGCTTCACCATGACCTATTTACATGGCAATGGTGGGTTTTGCTTATAGCTTCTATTCTACCTTGGATTATATGGGGGTATCTTATTAAAAAGGAGCACCGCCTACATGTATTTGCATTTGCTATGTCGATGGGTATCATTTCAAATGTCTTAGATGTAATTGGAGTTGATACATTGTTATGAGGATACCCTATCAAATTATTTTTCATGGTTCCACCTTTATTTCCTGCTGACTTAACTGTCATCCCTGTTGCATTTAGTTTAGCTTATTATTACGGGAAAACATGGAGAAGATACTTCCTATATATCGTTATTACCTCATTTTTATTCTCTTATGTGATAGAGCCTTTATTTATATGGGCAAGAATGTATGAGATACATACCTTTTCTCATTGGCTTTCTTTCATTGGTTTTATATTCATTTCTTTACTCATTAGATGGTTTTTGGAGAGTATTTTACCACTAAGAGAACAATAAATAAAAAATACCTAAAGGGTGGTTAGGTATCTTGTCTTTATTCTTAGAAAGCACATTATGTAAATAAACCTTAGGCTAAAGTATGACTCCCTTTCATTATTAGGTATGATTTAAAAATCCCTGTTTTTGTTATCATTTAATTAACAATTAACGAATGGGGGATGGATATGAAGCTTAATCTTGAAGGAGTTTCGGAATTGGTTTTACAAGTAAAATCAATGGATAGAGCAATAGATTTTTGGTCTAATAAATTAGGTTTTCCAATTGTGGAACAGTGGGGATATGAAAATGGCCATTTTAGTGAAAATAATAAAGAAGACATTCGGGCAACTTGGTTATATATAGGGGGACATACTAGGCTAGGTCTCTGGCTTCCTAGAGATTTTTCACCATTAGAAAAAATAGAAAAAGAAAAAACGATTTCCAACTGGAAAGGACTTTATGATCAAGGTGGCGTTCATATACATTTTGCTTTACATATAAAAGAAGAGAACTTTGATTTCGCTATTAAAGTACTGCAAAGTGCTAGTATTGATTATAAGGTTATAGAAGAGGTTAATACCGATATGTTAAAGGAAAGAAGAGTGTATTTTAAGGATACTGAAGATAACATTATAGAATTTTATACGTTAGATATGAAGAAGGATTATAAGGAGCGAATCAAACTTTGATTTGCTCCTTTTTATAAATGGTTGCTGATAATAATGGTTATGTAAACTAACTCTGTATATCATATACAAGTTTAAAAGTCTTTAAATGTAACAATCATCATTCATTAAATATAAGCTCATTTTATTATAATTATTCAATAAAACAACTGATAACTTTGAATTTATTGTATAATTATAAAATAAATTAAATAAATAAACAAAAGGGAGAAAGATTGTCAATGGATGTGGAATTTAAAGCTTCATTACCTAAAAAAGAAGAATTTATTGGACTTCATAGAACTACAGGCTGGAATGCTAAAGGTTTATATACTGATGATCAGCTTTTTAAAGCAATAACTAATAGTTGGTATGCAATTTCAGTTTATCTTAATGATGAACTTATAGCATTTGGACGGATTATCTCAGATGGTATTTATCAAACTCTTATATGTGATGTAATTGTTCATCCTCTATATCAAAAACAAGGGTTTGGAAAAAGAGTAGTAGAAAACCTTTTAGAAAAGTGTAGAGTAGAAAATATAAAATGGGTACAGTTATTTTCTGCTAGAGGTAAACAAGACTTTTATAAGAAAGTTGGCTTTAAAGAAAGAGATATTGAAGCTCCTGGTATGTCTATTTTTCTTTAATCCTAAATGTACATTAATAAGTTTGCTTATGTTAACTAAAATTATATATTTTACACTATATGGTTCGGGATCGATTAGAGAAAATCATACTGGTATCTGAAAATACAGCAATTATATATCGGAGGTAGAAGTGAAATGAATGAAGACAGCTTAATTATTAAAAATAACCTAGAACATATAAAATGGGAGCAACTGTCCAAATTATTTTTAGAAGTTGGTTGGAATAACCATAAAGTAGATCGGATTATTAAAGCTTTTGAAAATAGTCAAATCGTAGCTATAGGGTACATAGAAAATAAAGTTATGGGATGTGGACGTGTATTAACGGATCATGAATTTTATGCAACTATTTATGATGTAGCAATTCATCCTGAATTTCAAGGTAAAGGAATAGGAAAAGCTATTGTTAGTAATCTATTAGAGCATCTAGATGATATTTCATTTGTACATTTAACTGCAACAACGGGTAATGAAGAATTTTATCGTAATTTGGGGCTTAAAAAGCATAAAACAGCAATGGGGAGATATTTGAATTTATCCTTAGAAGAAGAATATCTAGATTAAATATAAAAGCTCTTACTACTGTTATAATGATCGGAACAATTTTTAATATAGGGAGAATCAAATGAATATTAAACTGCATGATATATTCTTAGCTAATAATCGGATTAGAAGTTTTATTGAAAAGACGCCTTTACTTTATTCGGATTCTTTATCGTTAATGAGTGAAGGTGAAATATGGCTTAAGTTAGAAAACTTGCAAAAGACAGGTTCATTTAAAATAAGGGGTGCACTTAATAAAATAACTTTACTGAATGAAGATGAAAAGAAGAATGGTGTTATAACAGCATCAGCAGGTAATCATGCTCAAGGTGTAGCTCTAGCAGCTCAACGCTTTGGTGTATTAGCTAAAGTTGTAGTTCCGAAAGATACACCTGAGACAAAGAAAACCAGCATCAAAAAATTAGGTGCTGAACTTATTATTCACGGAACTAATTATGATGAGGCTGAATTACATGCTTATAGATTATCTAAAAAATTAGGTATGACCTATATTCATGCTTTTGAAGATAAAGATGTAATTTGTGGCCAAGGTACTATTGGATTAGAATCTCTGTTAGAAAATCCGAATTTTGATATGATTTTAGTTCCTGCTGGTGGAGGTGGATTAATTTCTGGCATTGCCATAGCTGCTAAGTCCATAAATCCTAAAATTAAGGTTATTGGTATACAAAGTGAAGCCTCCCCTCCTTGGTATTATTCATTTAAGGCAAAAGAATTGGTTGATGTTACATATGAAAAATCAATTGCTGATGGTTTACACGGTGGCATTGGTAAAGAAAATTTAAAATTAGCTCTGAATTATATAGATGATTTTGTCTTGGTAGCTGAAAAAGAAATTGAGAAAGCTATGTCTTGGTTAGCTACCGAGTATCACTATATGATTGAAGGATCTGGGGCTGTAGGAATTGCAGCTATTTTAAATAAAAAAATTGATGTGAAAGACAAAAAGGTCCTCAATGTAATTAGTGGGGGTAATGTAGATGCTAAAGTTTTAGCTAATATTATTACGACACATAACTAAATAAAAATATAACTCCCTATTTAGATAGGGAGTTTTCTCGAGAATTCAGACCATGTTAACTAAAATTGAATATGAAATATTGTCTATAAAGATTAATTACTTTTTATACGTCCATAAAGGTTTATTTTATTCACTAAATAGACGTTATTTCTTTTGATTCTATGTAGTCTAAAAAGGTGTGCCTTTTTGGACTATTTATATTAGATAGCCTTAACTTCTGCAAGTTTTTATAAATGTCAGAAAATTTATAGTGACATGTCTGACAAAAGACCTTATAATAGCACTAAGACATAATCTTTTAAGAACACCTAAACCATCAAAAGAAACTGAAAAAGGCTATCTCATCTTTGAGATAGCCTTTTTCGAGAACTTTTCTTTATGAAATTTGTATCTACATGCTTAATATTAGTATAAAATAAGGTTGTGATTTGTCGTATAAATATTAAATAAAAATCTAGTTTATCCACGATTTTAATATGCAGAGAAACGCTTTCTGACGAAATTAACTATTATTTTGCGTATAACTTACAATTTTTAGCACTATAGAGAAATGCTCATTTCCTTACTTTTATTGGTTCTCATTGAAAAAGCCAACTTATTCAATAAGAGTATTGTTCTCAACTGTTTCTTTGATAAAAACAGGGATGTTATTATAAATAATAAAGTAGGTTTCCTTCTATTACAAAATTATTAGTAACCTGACTTCAACTATAAAAGAAAACATCTATTTCTTCTGGATATAAGTTTTTAACTCTTATTTCGTTCTAAGTACCTTTCTTTATTACTAACTTATCTCCTACTATTTTAACTTCCAGAACGTCACCGTTATTAACGTTTAAATAATTCCTTAGCTTTTTAGGGATGTTTAAATATTTATCTTTGTTTACTACGCGCGATTGCCCAGTAAAGAAAAGATTTCCTTTTGTAAAAAACTCATATTGGTGTTTTTTTGCAACAACCGTGTCCTGGTCTTTAGTAAAAAACTGTAATTGCATACTTACTTCTAGATCAAAAGATTCCAACAAAAAATTAGGAATCCTTATCTTCCCTTCTTTTATTTCAAGTAAAGATAACTTATTTAATTCAGGTTCTATAGGCTCTTGTATTAGACCTGGAGATTTATTCTGTTTCCTTTTTTTATAGAAAATAATACTCTTGTTAATTAATTTCACTCCTATTTTTTCACATAAATTCATATCATGTATTTCACGGAGTATCTTTGGGATTAGAATATAGCCTAAATGATCGATAGTTCTAACTAAGTTGTTTAACTTCATTTTTTTCTCCAAAAATACCGGTGAAGCTTCAATCTGCTTCATAACAAAATAATTTTTGTAGTTAAAGAATTGTATTGTAGTAGATGTCTGAATATTAGCACGCTTTAAAAACAGGGGTGGTATCTTTACCCTCCCCGTACTATTGATTATTAGGTAATCTTTAGGTAATTCGTTCTCTTTCACTAATAAAAATCCTTTCAAATGTAATTCTATAAAAAAAGGTTAACTTTGAATTTACTTACCATTCATTTTTTATGTCTTTATTAGCCTACCTATGTTATTAAATGTTGATTTTTTATAAACCAAATAACTAAATTAAGTTCCAAATATAAGAAAATGATAAGCTTAAAGTAATAAATTTGTTATTATAGGTTATATTACAAATTAATTTGTTTTATAATAGGACAAGTTGTGAAGGAGGAATATTGTAATGAATAACTTAAATCTTGATACTACCCTTCCCCAGGAATGGCTAGCTTTAGTTAAAGAAGCAATGAATTCTAACGTTACTCAAGGGGAATTTAAGGAGTTTTTGAATAGAACATCCGAAGAATTAAATAACCATAAACAAGATTAACTATAACTAATACTGTTTATGGTTAAGGATCTATTTGTTTTTTAAGAACTTTTTAATTTCTTCAATGGTTAAACCCAATTCCTTGGCTTCTTTCATAAGTCTAATCCATTCTTGATTAAGTTCTTGTGCTACTAATTGTCCTTTACCATCCATAATAAAAATTACCTCCAGATATTAAGGGAGCTCAGCTTCCATAGTCACTTGACATTAGACCTGTGGCTTTGCGTCCTAGCTTTTCAACTAGTTTGCCTTTATCTTAATATGTAAATTTATAAATATCTTACTATATAATGGGTGTCAAATTATGTCGAAATAAGGATTATCATTTATTTTTTAAACTCTTTATAAACTATCCCTAATTAACATAAACAGTATTATAGAAACTGCATGAAAATTCAGCTAATCACTACTTTGCTTCGCATACATTTTTCTCAACAAAAATTTTACTCGATGAAGCCTCGCCTTAACTGTTCCCACACTAATATTTAAGGTTGTAGCAATCTCTCCATATGGTAAGTCTTTAAAATAAAAATAAACAATAACCTGTTGGTATTTATCCGGTAAATGCTTTATTTTTTTAAAAAGCTCCTCATTTTCAAACCTATCTATTATAAATTGTTCCAAGATGATTGTATTGCTGCTTTGTACGTATTGAGTCATCTCTATATAATTAGAGGGTGTTACTGGTTTGTTCTTTACTCTTCTTAAAAAATCAATACTCTGATTAACGGTAACACGATATAACCATGCATACGCTGAATTTTTACTGTCTTTCCCTTCTACCTGTAGAAGTTGATAATACTTAATCCACACCTGCTGCACAATATCTTCTGCCATATGGATGTCTTTTATATATGTTGAGGCTATATGTAAAAGCTGTGTTTGGTATTGCTCTACTAAGTCATTTATTATTATTTCATATTCAAAATCGTCCATTATCGATCATCCAAACTAATTAAATTCTCTTTTAAGATAACATATATTCACCCTTATAATAATCCTACAGTTAGTTCTATAATAGGAATTTATACAAAAAGGCTATTCATTTATTGAAATGGACAGTAAAGAGTTTATTATTTGGAATATAAGCCGAAAAAGAGTGTGCTAGATGAAAAAGTAAAAATGTTCAAGTGATAAAAAAATAATTGCAAAAGGAAAGAATAATGAAGATGAATTGCAAAAAGAAAACCACTAGAATCAATTCTAGTGGTTTTGCTTTTAAAAATCGTTATATTCTTCTAAGTCGTCATCGTCTAATGAGCCAGAGATATTTTCTAAATCTGCAATTTTTCCTTCTTTTAGTTGTGGAACCTTTGAAGGCTCTTCTTCTTTGAAGGAATCGTTTCCTACAAAACCTGTTGTTTTTGCTAATGCTTTTAAATCAGCTAATTCATTCTTGATATGTTCAAACATTTCGTAGGCTTTTTTGTCTTCAATTGCTTTTCTTTCTGTAGATGAATCATCTAAATCACGCAGAATTAAAGATGAAATATAATCCCCTAACTTACGCGATTTTGCATATTTAGCTAGTTTATTATAAACTTCATCACTCAATTGATTTGTCTTAATGGTAAACGCATTTTGACGCTCTGACATCCCTATCACCTACGTTATTAGGATTTAACGGCTTTCTTTACTGCTGCTTGCTTCTTTTGAACGTAACCAATACTACGAATCTCTAAGCCAAATAAATTTAAATGGCGGCTATCTTGGGGAACCTTATGATACTTCTCCGTACGTTCTTCTCCAATTTTTTCACGCATACTATTCATGATAGCGACTTCTAAAGTAGGAGCTACCCCGCCGCAGTATACATACTTACGCAGTTTATTCGCTGGTGGTGGTGCGACATCATTTAATTTAGCCAATAAAATTTCCACATATTCTCGTAGTGAAGATTTGATTGTGCTTGTTAGATCAATGGATTCACCTGTATTCTCGTTTTTCAATACAAATTTTTGCTTGCTGTAGTTATCGAGAATAAATTGATCAAAGGCACGTAAGTCTGTAAATAATTCTAGAAATTTCTCTTTACGCAATTTATCAATATGCGCTAAATAAGGAATTCCTTCAATGCTTTGGAACGATTCACGACTATTGGCTGCTTTCAATCCTTCTGGTAGAATAACCACATCGATGGAGCCTCCGCCTATGTCCACCATGACCGTTTCACATTCTACATACTCATTCGCATCTTCACGATCTTGAAGTGTTAAGTCTTTTTTTAATGCAAAACGTGCACTTTCTCCCTCTTTTAAGCAGGCACTTTCTTCAACTACTACCTTTAAGGTATTTTCAAAACCAGGCGTATGCACAGTAAATGTATGGTCGCCTAGGAATCGATTAGCCATGGCCTTTTGAGCTGCCCCAAATGTACTCTCTTTCTTAAGAAGCCAGATTGGTAACATGGTAGAAAAATAGTCAATTTCAATTGTATTGTCTTTTTTATTTTTCGCATGCAACGCATGGTAATACGCAATCGCAGCTAAAAAAGTGATGTATGGAATATGACTTGTAATTTTATTATGTAATTTATTAATGTGATTATTAGCCAGCAATTGACTAGCTGCAATGTCACCTACTAAGAAATAACGCTCTTTCTCTTCGCCCTTAATGGTTGTAGAAAGTAAAATGCGCTTCTTAAATTCTTCTGGAGCTGTAACCGCATCTGTGAAAAAGGAGTCGGCTGCTTCTTTTTGAAGTTCAACTACATTCGTTGGAAAATCAAATAGATATCCATCCATAATGTTCATATCAACAGAGTTACCGCAATCTTTATTAAAACGTGAAATTTTCATTTATAAACACCTCATCTTTTAAGTTGAACTTATATTCAACTTATTGTACTTGATATAGGATAAATATTCAATATGTGGGGGCAATTTAGTTATCTACAAAACATTACATCTATCAACAATTATTCAAATTAAGTAGAACTTGTATCTACAAGCAATATTCAGATTCAATCCTTATGTACCTTACTTTATATCATCAACATAATAAGAGCCTGCATCAAAAATGATGCAGGCTTCCCTCTCTTACAACAAAATAATTCTCATGTTCATTTGCCCTTGTGAGGCCCTTTCGTTACGTATATCGGTTCATAACGAGAGTACCATTCGTTAAATCACAATACCTACTTGTCAATTGGGGTAATACGTTTGCTGAAGTCGCTGTTACGTCTTTCAAAACCGAACCAGTCCCTTCATTAAGCTAAGTATTTAACCTTTCACAGCATTCAATTTTAATTGATATTGATACTGTACTATATGTGTACCACATCTTTTAGAATTAAAACATACCGTATTTCATTCTAATTTCCTTTGGTTGTACTTTTATAACGAAACTGTTTGTTTTTCTTCAAATAAATAGTAGTTAAAGGATTTTATCATTCAGTTAATGATATAGATTCTCCATATGTTCTTCTTTTTGCGATCTATAAAATTACTCCATCTCTCTCCTTGGCTGATATAATCATTAAACGTAGCATTTTTCACTACAATATGACCTCCACATTCATCTGCCAATTGTTTGGCAGATTCTTCATCAATGGGAAATGCTAACGATTCATCATTTGTGAATTCGTAACTGGATACCTCTTTCTTTTTTACGTTCTTATACGAATGATATACGTAATATAATTTACCTAATTTCATAAAATAGTATGGATACTCTCTGTTAGGCAACTTACTCCCCTCCATTTCTGTATCCTTCAATCGCTTTCTAAGCCACTATTAGTATCTTATTTGGACTTAAAAAGGTAAAACCCTGCTAAAAGCCACTCTTCAGGTAACATAATAAACACTTTCGTAAAAATAAAAAAGCTACCTCAAAACAGGGAATGAGATAGCTTTTTGCTAGGGTTCACACGTATAACAAATAATGAATTGACAAATGCAGACTAATAATAGCACATTTTTACCATAAATTCTATATTTTCATGTACAAGTATATGTATATATTGCAGACCTTTTATACGTTATCCTCTCAACTGGTAAACGAGAAAATCGAGTCATGTCAAGGATGTATAAGAGTTGCATATCCAATAAAAAAACTTTCCGAGAACTCTTATTCCATAAGAGTTCTTTCGTTTGCTTTGTTTCAGAAAGAGTGATTATGGTAAATAAGGGTATATATCATAACCCATCTCGTCAGTGGTGCTTAGGGAGAAGAATCTTTTCTTTTCAAGCGCCTATCTAACTACAGGCGTAAGTTTATCTATTCTCTTATTTGCTCCCAGATTTGCTGCGCAATTCCTATACAGTCCTCTTTTGTTAACTTACTATTAAATGACTGATTTAATATTTCTGTTATCTCAATCGCCAGACTCTCAACGTTTGGTACTTTGTATACCATAGGAAGGATCCATGTAGCTTCATACTCATATTCCTCGGAAGCATGCAAAGAGAGTGGATTCCATGTATAGATAATTGATTGTATCGTCTCTTTTACATCATTAAACATTGTACTCCATTGTTGTCCTTTCATTCCCATCACCTTCTATTAGCTTACTCATCATTATCTTTACTATAAATAAAAGAAAAAAGTAGTATCTATGCAATAAGCGTTGTATGAATTTAGAACGAATAGCTCATAGAAACTTATCCACGTCTGTCAGGATGATTGCTGTAAATACAGGTACTGCATTTGATGCTTCATTTTTTTCTTAACTCGGTAAAGCGCATTATCCACAGCTTTTTGAGGAAGATGTAGGTTTTGAGAGATTTGCATATATGTTTGTCCCTTTTGATATAGAGCGAATACATCTTGTTCAATAGGTGACAGTATTTCTTGTAACATTTGTTCCCTCTCCCTTTTATTCTCCCTTTCTACAGCAACTTGTTCCGGGCTTACGGCACGTGGATGAGGAAGCATCTCCATAAGGATCATATCATCTTCCAATCGCCTTGAATTCCTAGGTATGTTTAAAGAGAGAGCATTATTTAAAGGGGAATGTTTTTGACGAGCACTTGCCTTTAGAGCTGTAACGAGTTGACGTGTAATGCATAAATCAGCAAATCCTCTAAATGAACTCATCCCTTCTGTTTTAAAATCACGGGCAGCTTTATATAATCCTAGCCTTGCTTCTTGTAAGAGATCTTCTCGATTTCCTCCTACTAGGAAGTATCCTTTTACCTTTGAACAGACCAAATAATCATATTTCTTTATGAGTACGTTGAAAGCGTCTTCGTCGCCTTTTTGAAACGCTTGAACAATCTCTTTATCATTTAGTTTCGTCTTTTCTTCTCTTTTTTCTACACCTGCTACCATGTTCATCTGCGTTCCTCCTCGTGTCTTATGCTTTCTATGTACTTTACATTATAAAAAAGAAAAGGTATAAAAAATGTCGAAAAAACAAAGAGTAGAAAGAATATTTAGAGAGAAAGAAGGGAGACATTACATCAAACCTTATATTATGTATATGACCTGTATAATATGGACGATTTTTAATCTTGCTTACGACTTTAAAAAAGCTAACAGGTGTTTTCTCCCACGTTTTACCCGTTGCTACTGGATCAAGGATTTCAATATAGCCATTGTGAAAATAAGCAAGTTTGTTGTAGTACTTATTGATAATAATCAAATTTTGATTACCTAGTTTGCTTGCTACTTCTTCCCTTCTTCTACCTTTCCAATATGAAAAAGAAGACTCCTTATCCTTCACTTCGCCTCCAAACTTTTGCTTTTTTTAACGTTCCATTTCTTATCCTGCATTTCTTTTGTTGTAGAATGTGCTCCATTATTCCGTGCAAAAAATTACGTAAACCCATTTTATAATTTCTATTTTTCCCCTTTGTCATAACCTTTTATCTCTCTCAGTATCTCCCCCCTTTTCAGGACGACTTTTAAAGAAATCTTGGCAGGAAATTCTTTTGTTCTTTTTCTATTTTATCTATTTTTTTAACGGCAATTGGATCTATATTTTATAAAAACATATCCATGATACCCGTTCCTTCCCTGTAAAGTGTGGTTCCCTACTACAAAAGAGAGAAGAAGAGCATAAGGGGTTTTTGCTATCACATAGGGTGATAGGCTAGGCAAAGCCTAGCAAAACCGTGATATCAAAGAAAGTCGCTAAATGTCCCCTTTGAGTCCCCTTTTTTTGGTGTACGTCCCTTTTATGTCTCCCTTTAAAACCCCAATGTCCCCTTTATGTCCCCCTGTTTTAAAGCCACGTCCCCTTTGGGTCCCCCTGTGTTTTTTCACCTCATGGCTAAACCCTGTTGCTTCTCATTCAATTTTTGGAGTTTTTCTTGCAAACTATTTTGATCATCTTGGTAGAGCTGAATATTTTCATCACCCGATTGAATGATACTTTTTTTCATCACAATTTTTGATTCTGTATTAGCCTTTCCATAGCTTTTCATTTTCTTTTTTACAACATCTTTTTCTAACTCATGTGAACCTGCTATGAATATGAAAAAGGTAAATGTTGATGGCCTGTGAGCCTGCAT
>NZ_CP085444.1:50000-126504 GCF_023824195.1 Priestia megaterium | reverse complement strand
GTTGCATTCCTCCTTTCTTTTTCATATTTATCAAACAACAAATCTTGATTTAGCTTTAACTATACCTTAAATATTACCTCGACGTTCTTGTTCACGTTCAATGGATTCAAATAACGCTTTAAAATTTCCATCTCCAAATCCTAGAGCACCTTTACGTTGAATAATTTCAATAAACAAAGTCGGACGATCTACAATAGGTTTTGTGAAAATTTGAAGTAAATATCCTTCATCATCGCGATCAACTAAAATACTAAGTTCTTGAAGCTTTTGTAGATCTTCATCAATTTTTCCTACCCGTTCACTTAGTTCTTCATAATAAGTAGCTGGTGTGTCAAGAAACTCTACACCATTGTCTTTCAACGCTTTAACTGTTTTAATAATATCGTTTGTAAGTAGTGCTAGATGCTGAACACCTGGGCCTTTGTAAAAGTCTAAGTATTCTTGAATTTGTGATTTTCTTTTTCCTTCCGCCGGCTCATTAATCGGAAACTTAATACGCCCTGTTCCATTCATCATTACTTTAGACATAAGAGCTGAATACTCTGTTGAGATGTTTTCATCATCAAAGTGTTTAAGTACATTGAAACCAAATACTTTTTCGTAATAAGTTGTCCACTCATCCATAACCTCTACGTTTCCTACGATATGGTCAATGCCAACAATTCCCGTAGAAGATGTACCAGTCTCTAATTCATAAGATTGATACCCTGGTAAAAAACTGCCTTTGTAATTTACTGTCTCGACTAATGTATGAACAGTGTCCCCATACGTACCAATAATCGCTTTCTTAACAATTCCATTCTCATCTTCTTCAGACCATGGCTCTCGAATGGCAATTGCTCCTCGCTCAATTGCTCCCTTATATGTCTTTTCAATATCAGAAACTTTTAATGCAATGTCTTTTGTTCCCTCACCATGTAGTTTTACAAATGTAGCAATATCTGTAGTCTCCTCAAGACTTCCGGTAACCACTAGACGAATTGCTCCTTGTTCAAGCACATAAGAAACACGATCACGACAACCTGTCTCTAATCCACGGTAAGCCTTAACTTTGAAACCAAAGGCATTTGAATAAAAATAAGCAGCTTGCTTCGCATTCCCTACATATAGTTCTAAGTGGTGGATGCTTTGCACCGGAAAGATTTCTTCTTTTTTTGTTTTTTTCGTTTCTAATACTTTTTCAGACATTGAAACAACCTCCTATTTTTTAATAGATGAATAGTTTTATTCCCGAATAAGGGGATAATATTTCCAACAATCTAAATATTATAACTAGTTTTCTTGTTAAGCAAGCGCTTACATTGAAGCGTTTATTCTGTGAAAGGTTTCCTCCTTAACGTGATAAAGCACGAATGCGTCGCTGTATATTCTTGCATCTTTTTTTAAAAAATTTGTAAAATCATTCTAAATCCTATCAACAAATTATTAGTCTAAAGGAGAGAATTAAATGGAATATATTGTTAAGTTTTGCCCTTGTAATTTTGAAGAAGAGCTCTATGATGTAAAAGAAAAATTGCAACAAATTTCAAATGTTGAAATTATAGAAGAAAAATGTTTGCTTTATTGCGGCCAATGTTTAGTACAGCCATTTGCATTAGTCAACGGTAAAAACATTGTCAGTGATAGTGTCAATGATCTTCTTTCAGATATTTTGCAACATCTCGAAGACACAAAGATAAATTGCAGTAAAACAAATCTACGGGTGAATTGTGGAGGTTGTGGGAGTTGTAATTACAATAAGAAACAAGTACTTCGTTGAACCTTTGATACCTGTTAGGTATATAATGTTGGACTTATAGTATAGTATCGTCTTGCGTTGAAGGATTTTCTGTTAAGGTATTACAAGTCATCTATTTAATTTTTTAACTTATTATCTTAAATTTGGTTTATTTCTAACTATCAAGATTAAAAACAGATTTAACGATTGATTTATTAATATAATAAACATCTATAGTCAAGTATCCTTTTTAGATTCATGCTAATAGTGTCTTGATAAAGGAATATAAGAACAATTTTATTTGAAGATGGGGTGATGATGAAAATGGATTTGATTGATCGTAGCTTACTGCAATTTATACAAGAAGATAGTAGAATTACTGTCAGTGAATTATCTAAAAAATTACTTCTAAGTCAATTAAGCATAAGAAAAAGACTACAACGTTTAGAAAAAAATGGTGTAATACAAGGTTTTACGGTAATTATTTCACCTAACGCAATTGGAAAAAGTGTAAAAGCAATTATTCAAATAGCAAATTTAAAAATAAAAACTCAGCAATTTGAAGAAATTATCAAAGGAGAAAAAGATATTTTAGAATGTCATCGGATAACCGGAATAAACAGTTATTTTATGAAAACTGCAGTTTCATCCATAAAACAGTTAGAAGACTTTACAAACCGTTTAAGCCTTTATGGTAAAGTCAATACATCTTTGATTATTGCTTCTCCCGTATCTCATCAAATTTCACTACCCAAAACTGAGTATCTTCAACCAATCAAGAATGAATAACATACAGTAGTATCATTATAAAAGACTAGTATAAAATCATAAGGAAGTAGTTACACTTGTGAACTACTTCTCTCTTTAGGAAGCCTTTTTTTATTAGACAAAGCCTTTTTATTAACGAGTATCTTTCTAAAAAATATCACGGGGAGAAATACCAACTTCTTGCATTGATTGAAGTTGACGACCTTCATTTTGATCTCGACTGCTCACACGTATGTATCCAAATCTTCTGTTTTCTATTTTTATACCTCATTTGTGGTTCTCTTCCTCTTATTCCATTAAAAACGTTCGTAAAAGTGGATGCATTTTATAAGACGTTCGTAATTTATTTTCAAATTTAAACGAACGATAAAAATAATAGATTTCTTATATAAAAGAAAAGTCCGTAAAGGTATACTTTATTGAACACTCCTTGAACACCAATGCACACATTTTGTGTTAGTTTTTGCTGAGAGAAAGAGTAACTTTAGGGTTGCTCTTTTTTTCGTTAAATGGTATAATTTCCAAAATATAAAAATTCTACATGGTTTTAGTTTTGTAAGATAAAACTTATCGGAGAACCGTCTTACTTTTGTAGGGCGGTTTTTTCGTGCTATTTTTTTGGATGGTATCCGAGGTTTGCATTTACTTTTCCAGTTAGTCCATCGTTTTCAGCAGGAATTTTATTTCCGACAGATTGGGGTACATCTACTGGTTGGATACTTCCACCGTTTGTATCATAACTATTGCTATGATTGTTATTATCATGTGTTTGATTGAAACCGTGTTCTGGCATAAAAACACTTCCTAGTTGTATTACTTGATTGCGCTTTTTATTATTCTGATGGTTCTGATTTATATATGCGACCACAAGCTATCTTTGCTACAGCAATGTCACCGTCAGCCATTATTCCTTCAATTCCAGCCCCATCAAAAATACTACTATCGTTAGCACATTCAACAGACACTACAGCAACACAATTAGAATAGTTTTTATTTTCTCTTTCACTTTCACTATAATTTTTAGCTCTCTGATTTGCAATAGCGTTAACCTGTTCGCGTGCCTGGTTTCTAGGGTTAAATCCTCCATTAAGACCATCCTCAAACATTCCAGCAAAAGGGAGCATAAAGATCACTTCTTCCATTTTATTATTCACAAGGTCCAGAAGTATAAATTCGTCCACAAGCTATCCTTGCTGCAGGAAAACCGCCTAAGGCACCTAGCCCTGCTCCTACAGGTCCCCCAAGAGCAGCACCAGCTACCGCAACTACACAATCACAGTAATTTTTATTTTCTCTTTCACTATTACTGTATTCTTTAGCTTTCTCATCAGTATTATCTGTTACTGATTTAAAATCACCTGGATTTAAGTCTACTCCAAACTATTCTCCTGTAGAAACTTCTCCGGTTAAAACCTTGCTTGGATCAAGAGACCTAGCTGCTCTACGAACTGATCGAGGAGGTCTAAGTCTATCTCTTAATGACATTTAATTAACCTCCTAAACGTATTATTTGATTTGTGTTGAAGAAAATAAGAGGTAGTATGAGGAAATTACTAATACAACTACTCACGAAAAGACTTTTAATTTTGCGTATGAGTTCGCTAGCAACACGATTTTAGGCAAAAAAAGAGCAACCGTGATTATTTTGGCTGCTTTTAGTAGAGCTCATACATATTTGATGTATGGAATAAGCTATTTTCATCATATTTTTCGCATATAGGCAATTTTTTATAGAGGTTAACATATGTATAAAAGGTGCACTTCTTATACATTAGTTTCTCAACCACCTACTGAGAAAACGTTGATAAATCAACAGTGTATAAAAAGATGCATACTCCGGAAAAGAATCCTTGGTGGAATCCTACTGTCCCAAGGGTTCTTTTTTGGGTTGTGTTCCGGAAAGAGACATTATGGTGCGACAAGAAGTCGCTTTCTTACAGTGTAGCTAACGCTACTCATCTAGACGCGGAGATGATCTCCATCCAAAACGGCATTCTTGGTAACGAGTCTGTCGGTTGCATGAGGAAATGCGGAAACAGAGGACAAATGCATGGTCCAGAATACTGCTAGGAGAAGATAGGTATGGTAAACGAAAGTGAAGGTTTGTAAGCTTCGTTACTCTTAGCCCAAGATAATGCATAGATTGGCTTGGGTCTTGGTAAGAGGAAAAGTAGAATCATAAGGCTACTCTGATGCGTCCCGCATCTTACCCGGAGTAAAGAACCTACCTCCCCCTATCGCATCTGTAGAATGTGGAACTTGGTAAGCCCTATGTCATCTGCATAAGCAGTAGGATGACTGCAAAGTCAAACGATGTGGCAGAGGGTATGGGATATGAGAAAAAGCGAAAGCCGTTACCCTGAAAAGGGACAGGAAAGCAGAAACGTTGTATAACTGGACGGATACTGTCGTCTTTATAGACAATGACAGGCCCGAAAGAGCGCCTACTTCTCATGGGTCTTCAACACGAAAATAAATTTGTGGCTATCTTTTAACGACAAGGAGCGTGCTGTTATGAATACCTCTCCACGAGCGTCGGCGCACGTCTCGCATAAAGGTTGGTACTCTATTGATTGGAATACTGTACAAAATATGTAACGAAGTTACGACAAAGAATTTATCGTGCCGAACAACAGAATCAACAAAGGAAAGTAAGGAAGCTTCAACGCTTACTCCTTCGGAGTAAAGCAAATCTACTACTTTCTATTCGCAGAGTGACACAACAAAATAACGGTAAGCGAACACCTGGAGTAGACGGCTACACGGCCTCAAATCCAAACGAACGTATCAAACTTTATCAACAATTAGTTAAATGTAATGTCTTTCAGCATCGCCCAAAGCCAGCGAAGCGAATGTTTATTCCTAAGAAAAATGGAAAACTAAGACCTCTCGGTATTCCGACAATGCGAGATCGAGTGTACCAAAATGTCGTGAAGAATGCACTCGAACCGCAATGGGAAGGCAGATTCGAGTCTACCGCCTATGGTTTTCGTCCTAAACGAAGCACACACGATGCTATAAGTAATCTCTTTAACAAGCTTAACACCAACAGTAAGAAAAAGTGGGTTTTTGAGGGGGATTTCTTAGGATGTTTTGACCACCTCAAACATGATTGGATAGTAGAACAAATATCTACGTTTCCAGGAACCCTCTTATCAAAAGGTGGCTCAAGATGGGATACATAGAGCAGGATATGCTCCGTCCAACAAAGGAAGGAACTCCTGGAGGCATTGTGTCCCCCTCCTAGCCAATATCGCCTTATGCGGTATGGAAAAGAGATTGGTATTATCTATAAAAGACATACAAACCAAACGGAGGATATAAAATCGACCCCAAGTGTAAGATAGGACGTGTTCTCTACGCAGATGACTTCGTCATCGTAACAGAAACGAAGGAACAAGCTGAAAGTATGTATCAAAACCTAATTCCTTATTTACAAAAACGAGGAATTACACTCAGCACGGATAAAACTAGGGTTACACATATCGAGAATGGGTTCGATTTTCTTGGCTTCTCGCTGCGTCAATACAACACAGGACAAGGAAAGAAGTTATTGATCAAACCTAGCAAAGACAGTATCAAAAAAGCTAAAAACAAGATAAAAGATACGTTCACAGTAATGAGAGGACGACCAGTAAAAGAAATTATACGTGTCTTAAACCCTATTATTAGAGGTTACGGACAGTATTGGAAACATGTCGTTTCCAAAAGACGTTTAGTTATATGGACTATTATGTTTTCTCTAAATTAATCAAACATCTTAAACAATTACATCCAAAAAAATCGTGGAAATGGATTACCAGGCGTTATTTTAAGAAGCCCAACCACGGTGGAAATGATAAATGGACTCTCACCTGTCCACTTACTAATATTCAATTGTTGAAGATGGCCTGGATTAAAATAGAACGACATGTGATGGTAGCCTATAAAAACAGTCCAGATGATCCGAACCTAAAAGGGTATTGGGAAAAGCGAGACCGTAAGGTCTTCAATAGCGAAAATACGCTAGATAGGATAAAACTCGCAAGGAAACAAGGTTACCGTTGCACATTATGTAAACACACTCTACAAAATGGCGAAAAAGTTACTGTACAACACTTAGAAGTTTCTACAGGCAAAGTTGCTAAATTAGTACATGTACCGTGTATTAAATAAAGAAGTTGTTTGGATAAAAAGAAGGCTTGAGCCGTATGACGGGAAATCTGTCACGTACGGTTCTTAGGGGGGCGGGCGCTCGTGAGAGTGCCCGCCTACCCGACTTAACTAACTTTGTATATGATATACAGTTAAAAAAAGAAAAAAACTACTGAGCTTATCAGTAGTTTTGTCTCAATTAGTAGTCGTAACCATCAGTATAGAATCCATCTCGTGGGTAGCAACGACGAACCCATCTGCATTCTTGAACCCAACGACAACGAGGAGGACGAGGATGGTGATAAGGCTGTTGATGGTATTGAGGCTGTTGTTGTCTGTAAAAAGAATCATATAGGTAAAAATGTTGTAAATCGTTAGGATTTACTTCAGGTTGATAATAGTTATACAAAGTAATCTCTCCTTTGATTTGCTCCAACACACTATATGTTCATTTAAGGATTTGATATGGACTTATAACTAGGAAACCGAGCCTGTTTTTAGGTATTTAAACTAAATTTAGCTTTAGCTCTGTATTTTTTATTAGGTTAATGCCGGTAACACTGATTATGTTAACTAGATTTGTATATCTTATACACCTTAAAAACAGAAAAAACCTATCTCTTTCTAGTCAAAAGAGGTAGGTTTTTTCTGTTACGTAATTGGGTTTCATGAGTGATGCATCATTGCATCTTGAGTAGTTTGCTTAAAATATGAAATTTTTAGATACAGTCTATAAGCTTTATGTCACTAAAGAATAGGATTTCGTGATAGGGGAACTTTATTTAATAAAGAAAGGAGGGAATATGATGAAAAAGAAATGTTCTGTTTTATTATGTACGTTAGCTTTAGCTATGATGACTTTTACCATACCTGTTAATGCTGAAAATAATAACGTAGATAGAACAAATTATAATGATGACTTAAATTATAATAATGACGTAAACACTCGAAATGTCACTACAGCAACTGGTACGGATGATAACAATGATTCACCTTGGGAATTGCTTGGATTATTAGGACTAGTTGGTCTTTTTGGTCTTAAAAGAAGAGATGATCGTGAAGAAAAAGTTCGTTAATATCTATTTTGTATGAGTAGAGATAAATAGCTGTGATGAGAGCCACAATTTATAATCTCTCCAACAATTCCAAAAAAACTACCTATAGGGTAGTTTTTTTGGGTTGAATAACAAGGGTATAGTGGACGATGCTCTTCTAAACATCTTAGTTAGTTTGCTTGAAATATGAAATTATATTCTTTGATGAATTAATTTTTTGATAGCAGTAGAAGAATAATAAAACAAGATTTGGAGACGTTAAACATGTGCATAGCAAGAAAGGTGGCACACTATCATGAATTTTGTAAGGAGGATAACAATGGGTATTTTAAGTGGAAATCCTACAGATGAACCGATGCATTATGGTGAGGTATTTGGAACATGGTCGTATGTTTCTACCTCAAAAGGGTTAGTATCTGGCTATCAAACATTTCTAAATCATGTAGGTGACAAGGATCTACATAAATTGGTACAAGAGACAATCGAACAGTGCCAGCAAGAAATGAAAAGCATCGAAACATTGTTAAAAGAAAATGGAGTAGGCTTACCGCCAACCCCACCTGAACGACCTGAAGCTTGTTTAGATGATATCCCAGTGGGTGCACGTGTTCAAGATCCAGAAGTAGCTGCAGCAATTTCAATGAATATAGCTGCTGGTCTAGTTGCTTGTAGTCAACTGATCGGACAATCTATTCGTGAAGATATTGCAGCCATGTTTGCACAAATTCATATGCAAAAAGTAGCTCTTGGTGGAAAGTTCTTAAGACTTAATAAAGAAAAAGGTTGGTTAATTCCACCTCCTCTTCATAAGTCTAAAAAAACTGATTGTTAATGATTAGCTTTCTATAGAATAGAACAAGGTGTCTCTTAGCAAATAGAGACATCTTTTTTATTTCCGATAATGATGATTATGTTAACTAAAGGTTTATATCATATATATTTTTAAAATCAAAAAAACTACTGGTGTGTGCAATCAGTAGTTTTTTCTTTTTCGTAATTAGGTTGTATAAGACGCTGTCCCGTTTTTTCTTGAATAGTTTGCTTAAATTATTAGAAATTACTCATTTGTATAAGATAGATATTTTTATGTCAATAATTAATAGCTAATAGTTGATACTAATTTTGAGGTTTTCGACTCACACTTAGGATGTGAATGTATTGGATTTTTTTTATAATCAAGAATCACTTACTGCAATTCAATGGATTCTAAGAGCAGTTGTTTCTTTTTTCTTTTTACTCCTTGTTACTAAAATAATGGGACAACGATCACTGTCTCAGTTAAGGTTACTTGATTTTATAATGGCTTTATCAATAGGGAATATTATTGCTCATCCTTTGTCAGATCAACATTTAGGAATGAAAGGTTCTATGATAACAATAGGTGTATTAGTTATTTTATATCTTATCATGGTATTTTTAAGTCTTAAGTGGTTAAAATTCACAAAATTTGTCGATCCTTCGCCTTTTCCTCTTATAAAAAATGGAGAAATATTTTATAAAGGTCTAACTAAAGCTAGGATACCTATTGATGTTTTACTAACAGAATTAAGGAAAAAACAAATACATGATATTCAACAAGTTGCTCTAGCATTATGGGAATCAGATGGTACTATCTCGTTTTTTTTAGAATCTCAGTATCAAACACTAACTCCTAAAGATATGAAGCTAAGGACAAAGTCATTCTCTTTTCCTATAACAATTATTAAAGATGGGAAGGTTGATTTTGAGGAATTAAAACAGACTGGCAAAGATGAAGATTGGGTGAAAAAACAGATTAGAACGGTACATAGTTTAGATATAAAGAATATTTTATTAGCAACTATGGATGATAATAATGACAAGATAAACGTGTTTTTATATAAGTAATTATGCAGCCTCATGTGTATGTGTAAACTACCATTCAAGAAAATTAACAAACAGATACAACTGTTTTAAAATATAAAATCCATTTTACCTGTTTGTTTCTCTTCTTGTAGTATTTCAATTCCACCTATAGCTTCTAAAGCATGAGCAAAGGATTTAAGGGAAACCCCTATTATTTCAAGTTCTTGAGCTTTGAATGTTACCTCTTTATTTATTATTAAATTTTTATGTGGATGTAAAAGAGACATTAGCACTATATCAGCCAATGTCTCTTTTACAATAAAGGTTTCTTTATCTATATATTATGTTTAATATTGATTTCTGATTATTTCTGATAAAACACATTATGTAAACTAGTGATGTATATGATATACATTTGAAATAAATTAAAAATTTCCTAAAAAGTAAAACAATTCTTGTCACCAAACGTCTTATTTATAGCAGTGAGGCTTGGAGGGATTGTTTTGTCAGATAAGGATAAACAGAGGGTTTGGATAAAATTTATTATTTTTACATTGGTCGTAGGGGGAATTGTCGCAGCTTTTTCTGTTATGTCTGATCATATGCCACTTGTAACGAGTATGACTACTCCTGAATTAATGGTTTCATATGTAGCTATCATGCTTAATTCTTTACCAGGTTGGTTCATAATGGCGATGGTTGTTGGATATGTATTTGGAACGCGAACAAGGCAAGCAGCATGTTTTGGAAGCCTTTATATTATCAGTTCCATTACCATGTACTTTGTAATTGGTCATTTTTATAGTGATCAACCAGACAGTGTAGTATGGAGTTTAAAAGACATAATATACATCTTTATTACGTGGTACGGTGCATCCGTTGTAGGTGGTATTGTCGGTGGAATAGTTGGTTTTTTGTTTATCAAAAAACCTGTTGTATTAGTAACGTTACCAGCAGGTTTGCTGCTTCAACTATTCTTAAATGGTACTAGGGGTTGGAGCGATATCTTGGGCATGGCTCAAAGTGTTACTTACTGTTTAATAATTATTAGTGTTTTTATCTATTTCTTTAGATTAAAGACAATTAAAAACAAAAAGGTTAAGCATTTTGCTTAACCTTTTTGTTTTTAATTGAACTTTAGTTAATTAAAGTTTCAATTTTGTTAACACAGCTTTTTTTAGATTCTCTTTTTCTCCTGTTGTAAGCTCAAATATAAGGTAATTCCTCAGGTCTATTTTAACTTTGTTTAGTTCTTTATAAATCAAATTAGATTTATTCACTATACCCACCTCTTTTATACTTTTTATAGTTTACTGTCATTAATTAGTACGTAAGTATGCAAGTAAATCTATCAATACTGTAATAAATAAGTTCATGTTCCTAGAATTGTGATTATGGTGCGACAAGAAGTCGCTTTTATATAGTGTGGTTTACGCCACTGGTTTAGACGCAAAAACTATCCCCGTCCAAAACTGCGGGCCTGGTAACGGGCTCGTGGGTTGCATGCGGAAATGCGGAAACAGAGAGTCAGTGCACGACTCGGAACACTGCTAGGGGAAGATGAGTATGGTGAACATTAGTGAAGGTTTGTAAGCTTCGTAAGTGTTAGCTCAGGATAGTGCACAGATTTGCTTGGGTATTGGCAAGAGGAAAAGCAGATTCATAATGCTGCTGTGAGGCGTCCCGTATCTTGCCCGGAGTAAAGAACCCACCTAACCTCGTCGTATCTATAAGATGCGGAACTTGGTAAGCCCTTTGTCATCTGTGTAAACAGTAGGATGACTGTAAAGTCAAACGATGTGATAGAGGGTAAAGGATACGAGAGAAAGCGAATGCCGTTACCTCGAAAGAGAACAGGAAAGCAGGAAACTGTATAACTGGACGGATACTATCGTCCTTACGGACAAACCCATGATAGGCCCGAAAGGGAGCCTACTTCTCGTTGGTCTCTCGTAGGAACATAAGGTTGTGGCTATCTTCTGACGAAAGAAACGTACTGTTATGTATACCTCCACTTGGAGCGTCGGCGTACGTTTTAACTTACCGTTATGGTATGTGATGAAGATACGACAGCAAATGGACCTGCAATGGGAGGCTTGAGCCGATGTGTCTTGAAAGGGACTCGCACGGTTCTTAGGGGAGGCGGGGGCAGTGATGCCCCTAACTTACCCGACTTAACTAAGAATGTATATCTTATACACCTTAAAAACAGATAAAAACCTATCTCTTCCCAATCAAAAGAGGTAGGTTTTTTCTGCTCTATTGCAGTAAGGATTTTCGCTGATGCCTAACGGCGTCTTGTGTAGTTTGTTCTGGTTACGACGTTTTAATTCATATAAAAAGCAAATAACCCTTGAATCAATACATTCAAGGGTTATCTACTAATTCAATTTATAAGCACGTTGAGGTCTTTATAAATCATATGCCTGTTTTTAAAGTGCTATGACTTTTTGTCCTTTAAAAAACAAACTACCTAAAAATAGAAAAAACCACTGGGACAGCAGTAGTTTGCTCAAATGATAAAAAAGTATTCAATTTAGGCAAGTTGCCTGATAAAGAATGAAAATATATTGTGTAGTCAGAATGCTTTCGGCTCTGAATCCGTATTTTTTATAACCTCCCTGATCTATAAAATTAAAAAGCGCTTAGAATAAATTATTCTAAGCGCTTTTCCGATAAAAACACTCATGACAGCTAGCTAAAGCTTATACATATAGTAAGAGATAAATTGACTAAAAAGGTGATTATTATTATTCGGAAAATACCGGTTATTCTAGTCGGAAGCTTATTGTTAAGTATAGGAATTAATGGATTTTTAGTTCCTCATTATTTGTTGGATGGAGGAACAATTGGGATTGCTCTCATCCTTCACTATTATTTTGAATTTCCTACAGGTGTGATGATTATTATTTTGGGTTTTCCATTATGCTGGTTTGCTTGGGTTTATGAAAGAACTTATTTTTATAATAGTTTTTATGGGTTAGTTATTTCTTCTTTATTGATTGAGTGGCTAGAACCTATTAAAGACCAGTTTCGACTTCCTGTTTTTCCCAGCGTAATCCTTGGAGGAGTGTGTATTGGGACGGGGATTGGTTTTATGCTTCGATATGAGACAAGCACTGGAGGAACAGATTTACTAGCACAACTTATATCAAAAGCTTTTTCTTTAAACATAGGAATGGTTATTTTAATTATAGATGGTTTTATCATAACAGCAGGTCTTCCTTTATTAGGGCCTAAAACGTTTCTTTTTCTACAGAATGAGTAATAATTAAACTATTTTTAAATAAAGTAATTTATTATTTACTTTTTATATTATCTATATTTTAAAAGTAAAAATTATTAACAATTTATCTAACAAGTTATTTTAACTTTATCTAACGTTTATTATTTCTATTTGGATGTTCGTTTTGATAGAGATGCGTTCCTTAAGGTATACAAGTAGAATTTATCTTTAACTCTTCTACTCAATAATTCCTTTACAATTTAATTTCCTAAATACTTAGACAAGTTAACTGAAAAAGGTTAAATTATCTATATTCATCTTATATACTAAAAATTAACCAATACACAATAAGAAGGAGGAAAAATCCTATGGTAAGCATAAAAAAAGTTGCTTGTACTCATTATGGAATAAAAATGGACCTTTTTAAACCTGAGGAAATAATTAGCTTCAATCATATGCAATCCAGAGGATACCTCACTTGTTCTTATTGTGGCGATATCGAAATCGTTCATGAATGCCAAGAAGGAAAATCAAGGTTGGTAGTTTCTGCTAATAGAGATCATACTTATGATTTCCTCTCTAAAGAGTTATAAAAAATTAGTCGCTCTCAAAGGATAAATCCTTTCAGAACAGCCAATTTTACTTACACAAAAGCCTTTTCAAAATGTCATTCTTTAAAAGAAACTCTTCAAAAAAATAGCCTTTGCTCAACTCGAGCAAAGGCTTGTTACAATTCAGGCGATCGGGGAATACCTTATTAGTGTAAACTAAATTAAAAATCCATATACATGTTTTTCATATTATACAGGTGAGGATTTTGCAATAAATTACTCATTATCTAGCTTAAATGAACTTTACTTCACCCCAGAGTAAATCTCAGTACAAATATTCCCAGAAAACAGGAATTCTTCTTCTCTTTATCTAACCTTATTAAGTGACAAGCTTGTAGAAGCTATGATATGTTAGCACCTCTACATATTATCTAAACATAAGAGGATCAAGTGTTTGAATATGAATAAAACTGGACTAGTAGATGCAGTTGCAACACAGGCAGAACTATTAAAGCAAGATGCTAAAAAAGCTGTGGAATCTTTGTTTGAAACGATTTCTAACACACTTGCAAACGAAGAAAAAATTCAATTGATTGAATTCGAAACATTTGAAGTACGTGAACGTGCAGCTCGTCCAGATCGTAACCTTCAAACAGGTAAGGAAATGATAATTCCAGGTTCAAAGGTTCCTACTTTTAAACCCGAGAAAAGAATTAAAAACAGCTGTTAAATAAATATACCTTATAAGCAGGTCCCCTCTAGAGTTAGACTTCTAAAGGGGCTATTTTTCATGGTGAAAAACTCACTCTTTATGCTAAATCTATAAGTAATAAGTAGTTTATCTTACTACTAAAAGGCATACTTTTACGGATAGTGAATTTGATTTTGTTCTAGAACGTTAAAGGAATACGGTTAAGGATTTTGTTTAAAATGAGGTTGGCAGGAATACAAGTCAGAGAAGTTATGGAAACTTTCCAAACTTTTCGTTGTTACCACAAAGGATTCTTTTTTAGAGTGTACTTTATTTTAAATAATTTTACGTAATATGACTTATCGGGATTGATGCCAAATGCTTTTCCTATATTCAACCTCATTACATTTTAAATCGTATTTTTTATTCTAGTTATTTTGCTAATACTATCCTTTTATATTTAAAGTGTTTGTCTCCTTAACTCATTAATTACATGGGTAACTTTTCCTTTATATCTGAAGAGTCGTGGTATTCTCCTACTTAACATACACGTAACTTCGTAATTAATAGTGTTTAGAGATTTAGCAATTTCATCTATATGAATAGTCTCTTCTTCTTGACTTCCATAAAACACAACTTCCTCATTCATTTGAACAGGCATAACTTTTGTAACGTCTAACATAAGTTGATCCATACATATACGTCCAATAATAGGAACCCTTTTCCCTTTTATTAAAGCATATCCTTTATTGGATAATTGTCTATTTAACCCATCTGCGTATCCGACAGGAATAGTGGCAATCCACTCTTTTCCTGTTGCCTTATAAGTAGCACCATACCCTACTCCTCTATTTTTTTCCCCTTGCTTTATATGAGATATCCTTGACTTGAAAGTTAAAATAGGACGTAAATTAACTACATTATGATTAACTTCCTTAGAGGGGTATAAACCATATAAGCCAATTCCTAAACGAACCATATTCCCTATTGTATTATTAATATCTATAGAGGCAGCACTGTTAGAAGAATGAATGTAAGGGATTTCTAGCCCTAACTTCATTGCTGTATTTAACGCTTCCTTAAAAATATCTTGCTGCATCTGAGTATAAGACTGATCTTTCTCGTCTGCGCAAGCAAAATGTGTAAATATCCCCTCTATTTTAACAAAATTCATGTGCAATAATGTGTTGAAAAATAAATCTAATTCTTCTAACTGTAGGCCAAGTCTACTCATACCTGAATCAATTTTTATATGTATTAGCGCTCTGCGGTCAAGTCTACGAGCTGTTTCCTGTATAAGATGCAAGTCTTCAGGTCTATAGACAGTTATACTTAAATTATACATTATGGCTTCCTCAACAGCTTCCGGGGGAGTATATCCAAAAATTAAGATATCTACATCATTCTCAATTCCACCCTCTCTAAGTTCAATTCCTTCATCAATAAAAGCCACGGCTAGATGCTTAACTCCTAAAGAGATTAACTGTTTAGCAAGAGGTAAAACTCCATGCCCATATGCATTTGCTTTAAGGGAGGCCATAATATTTATATCGCTTGGAATATGTTTTCTAAATTGATTAAAGTTGTACACAAAATTGTCTAAATTTATTTCAATAACTGTATTTCTACCATAAAAAATGCCCATACTTACCACTCCTAAGTTAAGAATAAATAAGATATTTATTTTCGATTAGAATATAAAAATTAGGGGATAACTTTAAGCAAAGTATCCCCTAATTTTTAACTAACGTGTTGATCTATTTCAACTTTAGTTTTATTTTTTTTATGAAATCCTTTTATATAATAAAGTACTATTAAAAACCCAAACCAAATTGGACCAACAATTAAAGCAACTCTTGTATCAGGGAAGTAAGCCATGAGAACTACTACTACAAATAAAAAAGTTAAAGATATATATGAGGTGTAAGGAAATAAAGGCAACTTGTACTTTAGTAACTTAACTTGCTCTGCATTTAAACCTCGGCGATATCTGATTTGTGCTATTAAAATAATTGCCCATGTCCAAATCGCGCCAAAAGTTGCGATACTTGTTACCCAAGTAAATACTTTAGCTGGAACAATATAGTTTAAAAGAACACCAATTAGTAGGATACAAGCAGAAGCTAAAACTGCCTTTCCAGGTACTCCACTCTTTGTAAGGTACTTATATTTATTGGATGCCTCCCCATGTTGAGCTAAATTAAATAGCATTCGTCCTGTACTAAAAATTCCACTATTACAAGACGATAAAGCTGCAGTTAATACAACAAAATTGATAATACCGGCTGCTCCTGGAATACCAATTTTATCAAATGTCAATACAAAGGGGCTCCCTTTTGTACCGATCTCTGTCCAAGGATAGATAGACATAATAACGAATAAAGCACCCACATAGAAAATAAGAATTCTCCAAAACACGGCGTCTATAGCTTTAGATAAAGATTTTTGAGGATTTTTTACTTCTCCAGCCGTAACTCCGATCATTTCAATTCCTAGATAAGCAAACATTACCATTTGGAGAGACATTAATACTCCTTCTATCCCGTTCGGGAAAAAGCCTCCATGATTCCATAGGTTCTGAATACCAGTAGCAATGCCACCATTCCCAAGACCTACTAAAATCATTCCAACACCCACTAAAATCATTAATATAATAGTAACGACCTTGATTAATGCAAACCAAAACTCTAACTCTCCATAAGCCTTAACAGCTATAAAATTTACTAATGTCATAATAATTAAAGCGCTGAGGGCCCATATCCAACGGGGGATATCTGGAAACCAATATTCCATGTAAATGCCTACTGCTGTAATTTCGGCCATACATGTAAGGATCCATAAGAACCAATAATTCCAACCTGTTAAATAACCAACAAATGGACTCACATATTCACGAGCATATTTACTAAACGAACCGGCCACTGGATTTTGAATTGCCATCTCCCCAAGTGCCCTCATAATAAAAAACATTACTAATCCACTAAAACAATATGCTAACAAAATCCCAGGTCCAGCTAATTTAATAGCCGAAGCAGAGCCTAGAAATAAGCCTACCCCAATCGCCGCACCTAAAGACATTAGCGTAATATGTCTTTCTTCTAATCCCCTATGTAATTGTTTTATATTATTCTCATTTTCCATCATATTCTCCTTTTAATTATGCTATAACGATTAATAAAAATAGATAATGGTATCAATTATTAATTTTCATAAAATCCTTTTCGATTAATTTCCCAATCTTTTTCTTTGCCTCGAAATTGTTAAGGTAAAAATGATCCCCTCTAAATATTTGCAAAGAGAATACTGCTACCGAGTGTTTATACCACTCCTTTGCTAACTCAACACTTATGTTGTCATGGCTACCTATAATACTAGTAATAGGACAAGAAAGAGGAGCTAGCTCTTTATAACTATACGAGTTTAATAGTTTAAAATCAGCTCTTATAACTGGTAATAGTAGTTTTAAAAATCTTTTATGTTGAAATATTTCTTTTGGGGTACCATTTAGCTCCTTTAACTTGGTGATTAATTCATCATCAGAAATATTATTTTCTACTAAATTATTATTGATAATTTCGGGTGATGGATAGCTAGAAACATACAAATGTTCAGGTTTCTTATTATACATTTCAAATATACGTCTGCTTAGTTCAAAACCTATAAGCGCACCCATACTATGACCAAAAATAATAAAAGGTTTATCAAGCAAATCTTCTATGTCTATAAGCAGATTATCTAATAATACGTTAAATTCTTCAAAAGGCTTTTCTAAATATTTTTTCCCTCTTCCAGGCAAGTTGAGGATGTAGATATTTATTTCAGGTCTTATAAAATTTGACCAATCGTAATAGATATCCGCCCCACCTCCAGCATGGGGAAAACAAAATAAAGAGATAGTTGAATTAGGATTATAGTTGTGACATTCAAAATAATTATGCATTTTTTAACCCTCTTCTTTAACTAAATAGTATTACAACTTTTAGAATGCTTCTTAACATTTTAATTTAGAACTAGCTCCTTTGTTTTAAAAAACAAGTTTTTATTTTCTAAATCTCGTAACTTTCTATAGTCCGACTCAATTTGAGTTGGAGAGTCACTAGTAAAAAGGATAAAACCAGGGTGAGTTTCTACATTTATAGTTTTCTTTAATTCATCGTCTTTTTTTACATTTAGTTGAACATCTCCAAAGGAGGGCAGTGACTCTAAAAATTTAAGCCCAGGAATATCATCAATAATCCCTTCTTGACTTGTAATAAGAAAAACTAAAGATATATAGTTGTTAATCTTGTACATTTTGTTCTTTGACACTAAATTGACTATTTTTTCGGGATTAGCATAGCAATCTGCGGTAAGGGAGCTATAACTATAAGATAAAGCTTCAGAGATTATCTCCTCTTTTAAGGAAAGTCCCATTGTTCTACAATTAACTTCTATTAAACGAGGGCCCTCTTCAGTTAGTCTTAATTCAGTATGAGTAGGCCCATATTTGACTCCTAAAGCATCGATAGTCGATTTTACATACCTTACGATTTCTGCATGTTTAACATCATTATAAGGAACCAAACTAATGCTATCGTAAATAACTGTTACACCTGCTCCTTTATGAAATTCTTGAGTCCAAATATCAGTAATAAAATGCTTTCCTTCGTAAGTAATTGCATTCACTACATAGTGCTGCCCGTCTAAATAGCGTTGAACAAGGATTTCATCATTAAGGATTCCTAAGGAATTTCTTTTATTCACTAATTCATTGAATGCATGATCTAAACCTTCCTTGTTGTGGCAAAAATTAACACCATCTGAAGCAGCACTATGTAGGGGCTTTACTACTAATGGCCATTTATTTAGTCTTACTGCCCACTCTTTTGCTTTGATTAAGTCTCCTGTTTTAATTTGTTCTACAGTAGGTAATCCTTTCTCTCTAATGATCTCATTCATTAAATATTTATTTCGTCGAGCATGTACTTTATCATCATCATTACGTTTAAGATTTAATTCTTTAGCTATCTCATTAGCTAGTTCTACACCAGTTTCTGCCCCAGGTACAATAAAACTAGGTTCATATTTTCTAATAATTGCTACAGTTTCCTTTAAATTACCATTATGAATAATATTGATAGTAAAATCTTTTCTTCTAAATGAAGGTTCAAATATTGGAGATATTTCTTTGGAACTTTGTACGTGTATTACAGTATAGCCATACTGATTAAAATGGTTATATAACTGATTACCTGTTGAATAAGCATCTACAATGACACAAAATTGATCTTTATGCATGTTTTATTGTTTCTCCTTCCACACTCTCTACTTTTAACCCTTGCTTTTGATATAAAACTTTTAGTACTACAAATAAACATATGATTACGATTCCAGACAATGATGTCCAAGACCACTCCACTCGCGGGTCAATCAATTGAAATAAGAAAGTAAAAACAGGTCCACAGGACATTGTTACTGCAACAAATAAAGGGTTGCAATGTTTTATCCCTACTTGAATGAGATATAAAGGAATAACAAGCCCTAAAAAAGTAAATATGGTAATTAATAACCAATTATTTAAAAATACTTGAATAATATCATCAAAGTTTTGATTTAAAACGAGGATGAATGATAGTGGAACAAGCATATAAAAGCGATGAGCTAAAATTTTAAATGTCGTCCACCCCAATTCGCTAAGTTTTTTTGAGTAGAGTGTAGCTAGGACCATACCAATTCCAGCAATAAAAGAAGTTATTAAACCGTTTAAAGTATTAGTTATTTGTACATTTACTCCTGATGCTCCTGTTATGGATGCCCACACTAATATGCAGGTTCCTAATAAAATACCTATACATACTGCCACATCTACTTTCAATAATTTTATATTTTTTAATAGTAATCCTATACTAAGAGCAATTATGGGACCTATACCAATCTCTATAGAACTTACAATGGCTGGCTCTATAAATTTATTAGCATAGTAAAAACATATAAAAATTATTGCGGTAATAGTATTAAGAATTAATATATAACTTATCTCATTTTTCTTATTCTCTTTAGTCTTATCCTTATTTTGTTTGTTTTTAAGAGATACTATACAAGTGATAATCAAGAAAAATAATAAAGTTAAGGAAAAACTCAAAAAACTATATACAAATGGGTTCATATTCTGAACCCATTTTGCGTAAAGCACTTGATTAATAGAAGTAAGTAAAGCAGATGATATGAGAGCAACGGTACCGATTAACATATATTTATTCATATCAAGTACCTCCTCACTTATAAATTTAGTAACGTTTTCAAATTAGCTGGCCATTCTTTCGTATCTAAACCATGATGTTTTAATAGTGCTAAACCTAGCCTTTCAATTCCAAAACCTATACATGAAGTATGAGCCATATCTTCAGTCTCAGTTAAAATCTGATGTTTTTTAGCAAAATGGTCTTGATGATAGTTAGAAGATATTACTGCAGTAGGCGCTTCCTCATCATTTATTGGAATAGTGATTTCATATTTTAATTCCAGATGATTTTGATTAATCTTAAGTAGCCTTCCTCCACTGCCAAAAAAAGGATCATTAGCAATCACAACTTCATAGTTGACTTGTAAGAGATCTAATAGTGCTTGTGCCTTTTCTAGCCATTCCTTACGCCAAACTTTCACTTCATCGCTAGATCCTACTTTAATAAACTCTAACATTCTAAAGGATTGCATTCTTGTAGGTTCATTAGACGGTTCATGACGGTAGCAAAAAGAGGCTACTTCTATTGTTCTTCCACCTAAAGGAACCTTTGTTTTTGCTAATTGAGAATATACGGGATAACAAGCCGCAGGCGTCATCACTACCCCACTGTTAGAAAAATGCTTACTCCAATCCTTCCCCTTATCAAGTGTAGTAATCATTTGTTTGTGGTCATTCTCATTACCTTGAAAGGATTGTACATTGCCTAAAAGGTGAGGAAAAGACTTAAGGTATTCTGCTTTTTGAATATCTTCCTGATTCATAATTGGTGGGAACATCATGATTTCAGTATCCTCTGTCCGTCCATACCCAGATATAAAATCCTCTATATTTTTTAGGAGAAGGTTCATCTCTTTTCCTTTACCGTATACTCCTTTTACCCCTGTAGAAATTAAATGCCCTTTTTCTAATAACTCTGTTAAGAAAGTATTTGTTAAAACATTTGTACTCATGAATAGTTTCCCTCACTATAGGCTATTTTAATAATAATAATAAAGATGAGTTCGTGGCATATAAACGATCATTATTTATCATCACAATCGAAGACATAATATCCCTAATACTTCTTCCTAAACTTGAAGGAGTATTATTTAAGTAACCTAAAATTCCGCAAATAAATAAAGATTTTTGTACAATTTCCAAAGCTATCTCTGAAGAAGTAATCTTTAAGGTGTTTATTTCTAAAGAATAGTCTATCTCATATAATTCATTAGATTTACTGTCTAAATTTTTGCTTATTTCTTGGTATTTATGTGTATGAATTTGCAAGTTGTTTTTAAAAAGTGACAACTTATTTTGCAAGTCAACTAGGTCATAATTAGTGGAAGTAGCAAGCCCGGCTTTTAAGTGTTGCTTATAGTTTCTTTTATGCATATTTCGTGCTTTTTCTAAAGCAGCTTCCGCAACTCCATACCAAACAGCAGCCCATAAAATATGTGTAACAGGTACCATAGATTGTATTGCTATATCTTTAAATGGCAAGTTAAGTACAAAATCATTAGGAAAGATAGCCTCAATATTGAATCCAGGACTACATGTTCCTCTCATTCCCAGCGTATCCCATTCCGTTGTTTGTTCAGAAATTATATTTGTCCGTTCACACAAAACAAGTAGTTGATCTGTTTCACTAGCATTTATTCCTTTTCTTGCTGTAACTAAATAAGCATCAGCGTATTTACCATAAGAGATAACGGAAGCTTTCTTAGATAACTTAGAATACTCTTCCTTCCATTCAATTCCACAGATACTTCTACTAATGTCTCCCCCTGTGCCGACTTCTGAAGTTATGGAAGCAATAAGATATTGATAATCGGCTGCCTTGGTAAGGTACTTTTTTACTGCCTCATTTTCTTCATGATGGTGTACAAGACAAATTAACTGAATTTGATGCATAGCCCAAATCATCGCAGATGAGGCACAATACTTGCCAAGTAACTTTGCAATCTGAACCAACTCTTCAATTGAGCAACCTAATCCACCAAAATCTGTAGGAATATAGGCTCCTAATAAATGATACTCCTTCATTTTATTTATTGCTTCAATAGGAAATCTGCATTCTTTATCAACCTCATCGGCAAATTGCCCCATCACCTTAGTGATTTCTTCTAAGTTTTCCAACACATAAGCTTTACTGTTTTTTTGAAGAAGCATTAAAATATCCTCCTATTTAACTGCAGTAACTGATTCAACAGCTTCTATTAAATTATTAATTGAAGAAAACATTTTCTTGTTTAAAACGTCATCAGGAAACTCAATATCAAATTCATTTTCTAATGAAAGTAATATATTTACACTAGCGTGAGATGATAACCCAACCTCATATAAATCCGTATTATCTTTTAAATCTTTAGTCTCAATTACTAATCTTCCGTATTTATCTAATATTTTTATGATTTTTTCTTTCATATTTTTACTCCTTTTTATATGTACTTACTAAAACCATAGCTATTGCATATTTCTCTTCATGACTTAGACTAACTGATGTATAATTTATATTTCTCTCCATGGCTAATTTTTTTGCATTTCCATGAAGCTCAACCTTACATGAACCGTTGGAATACCTTACTATTTCTATATCTTTGAAGTGAATAACTTCATTTAGAGGCTCTAAAATTTTAATTACTGCCTCTTTCGCAGCAAATCTAGCAGCTAGATGCTGAGCATAGTTTTTTTTGTATTTCATACAGTATTGGATTTCTTTAGTTGTAAATATTTTTTTTAAGTACTTATCACCGAAAGCATTTACTGATTCCTTAATTTTATTAATTTCAATAATATCTGTGCCAATTTTATTATCTATATAAACTCAAGCTCCTTCCTTCAAATTCATAAACACATGTTAATTTTACATAAAAATTTTACAATTATTACCGCATTTCTATTTCGGCAATACACAAATATTTTTCGTAAAAAAAAACCTCCCTTTTTCAGAAGGAAGGTTTATAAGTTTATTGTTTTATTACTAGGGATTAGGCCTAGTTCTTTAGCTTTTAGAACTGCTTGAACCCGAGAATTAACATTGAGTTTTTGAAATATACTTGTTAGCCTATGCTCAATTGTTCTTTGGCTAACATGTAACTTTTGAGATATTTCCCTATTTGTCGAACCTTTTTCGATTTCTATTAGTATAGTTTGTTCTTCTTCATTTATAGTTACGTCGATGTTCATTTGATCTCCTTGAATTTTTAAAGAGGTTCTCCTAAGCTGTCTTAACAAAGTAACAGGGATAACTGCTTCATCATTTAATGCACCATTTACAGCATTTATTAAGCCGTTCGCGGAAGATGCTTTACTCACAAACCCTATTACTCCTGATTCAATTAATAAATTAAAATAATTTTCTACGTCGTAACCTGTATATATAATTATCTTTGCCTTTGACTTTTGATTAATTAATTTTGCTAAATCAATGCCATTTAATCCCGGCATATGGAGATCTAATATGACGATATCATATTCATTTTCACTTATATTTTCCAAGACTTCAAATGGATCATTAATTATATGAGCTTTGACTTTTCCATTTTGCTCTAAAATAAACTTTGTACCTTGTGCTACTGCTGGATGGTCGTCAACAATCAAAATATTAATCATACAGTTACTCCTATCTCGGGAAGGTTATCTAGACTGAATGAAACTGAAACTTGTAAACCTTTTTTAGGGGTCGAAGTAAAAGTAACGCTGCCTTTTAAAGCATGTGCTCTTTCTTTAATACTGGATAATCCTATAGTTTTATTTACCTTATTTTTATTTTCGTTATTAAACCCTATCCCATTATCCCTGTAGTTTAGACAGACCATTGGTTCCTGGCGCTGTAGGGTTATAATAACCTTAGTGGCTTCAGAATGCTTAATAGCATTATTTAGTAACTCTTGAATAATTCGATACAAATTTATAGAGGTTTCGTCATCTAAACACTCTAATTCATCAAAGTAATATTCAATTTCGAAATTGGAGTGCAATTGAATCTTATCAATCAAATTTTTTAAAGCTTCTACAATCCCTAATTCCTTTAAAAAAGCAGGCTTTAAATGGTTACAAGTTTCTCGGATTAAGTAAATATTATCTAGGATCATTTCTCTAAAAAATGTAATATCTGATTGGGTTAAATTGCTGACCAAATTTTTATCATTTGCTATTTCTTCAAATTTTCTATACAACAATAATTGATCCTGTAAGATATTATCATGAATATCATTAGCTAAATTTGCACGTTCTTTTTCGGAAATCCGACAAAACAATTGCGCCATCCAGTAGGGGTAATAAGTTTTGTCTCTTTTTAAATTCTCAATTTCTAAAAGTAAGGCATCTACTTTCTTTAGATTTTCAAAAATAATATTAGCATAATACATAAGGGTATTAAGCCATTTTTTTTCTTGAATATTAAGTTTTACTTTTGTATGAGAGCGATCAATGTATAAGACAACAAATTCATTATTCTCTTCACCAAGAACTAAATACAATTCATTATGTACATCTATAACTTTATCAAAGAGTTTTTTGTTTTTTTCTAAATCTAACACATTATTATAGAGAATATTTATGTATTTACAGTCCAAAGTTAAGTCAGTGCAAGTCCCATTTTCTTTGCTTAATTTAAAAGGAACAATCTGAGGTATTCTCAATCCAACTTTAACTTCTTTTTCAATAAAATAAATTAAATCTTGAAAACTTAATATTTTTTTAGATTTTCTGGTGAAATTGTACAAACTATCTTGGTAATTAAATTTACTGTTTTTATTAAAAATAAGCTGCAAGTTCCCATAAAAAAACAATAGAATATTAAAACATACAAGTAATAGCAATCCAAATAAAAACAGGGAAGTAAAATTATTTTTGACATTGATGCTAAATAGTAAAATTATTAAAACAAATAATATAGATGCTAAAGAATAATATTTTATTCTTTGTATCAAGAAGTCCACGTCAAAGTAAACACTTTTAAAATTCAGATAAAATAGGGAAAAAGGCAATACCATCATTGAAGAAATAGCTATTTCTGCACTCAAGAGCGTATGATGAAAAATCACAATTGGTAAAATATAAAATAAAATAATGGGTAAAAAAGATACCATAAGACTAATTAAAATTATACGAATAATTGGCCCATCTTTCAGGCTTTTTAATTTATTATAGTAACTAAAAATAATAGTAATTAAATAAAAAGTTCCAATACCAAAAATAAATAACTGTATTGAAGATATGTAATTTTTAAATGATGACGTCAAAGGAAAGAATTCTAAAATGCCTATGAATAAACATAATGTATATGCTAAATATAAGCTAACAGTAGTCAAAGCTTTAATATCTGATTTTTTAAAATACTGATACAAAAGATGAACTAACAAGTATGGTACGATCGATAAACAAAGACCACTAATAAATCGTGAAATAAAATCCTCTCTAGACGAACCACTAGCACTTAAGTAGCCTAAAGATACCACTAGAAAGAAACAAATTGTATACATTTTAGGTTTATTCCATTTTCCTCGTAGAAGCAAGATGATACTAAATGTTAAACAAATAAATAAGAAAATAAAAGGAATGACTATTTGAAAAAGAATTTGATCAGGAAGCTTATGGTAACTAACTTTAAAATTTAAAATTTCCTTACCTCTATAAATTGTTAAATTCTTCATACCTTCAAGATTATCTAAACCCTTATAATGTTTAGTAACAATGATATCACCCTTTTTTAAGTATTGTTCCCCCCAACTATTTGCATATATTTTTTCAACGAACAAAACTCCTTCTTTTTTATTAAGTTCAACTCCTATATAAGGTTGATTTATAATTATTTTTCCAAAGTAAGTAAATATCAGTGAATATATCAAACATGTTATTATCAAAACATAGTGTCTTTTTTCCATATATTTTCCTCACTTACTGATAAAACAAGCGACTAGAAAGTTTCTAATCGCTTGTTCTATTAAATGGTTAGTACCTATTTCCAATAACTCGCTGTTATATCAACTGAATTATTAATTAAAATGTCAATTATAGTTTCTACTTTAATGCCTAAATCGGAATTGAAAATTAAACTCGCTTTTCCTTCTTTCACTAACTCCAGAATATCAGGATTTTCACTTAAATAGTACAGTAATTCTTTCATGTTTATCTTCCTTTCACAAATTCTATAAGTTTAGGTTTAAGTTCAGGTCTTGGAAAATTAATAGATTCAATAGTGTTAAGGGCTCGCTGTAAATAAAATTCTCTTTGGAGCATAGTATATTCTATTGCCTTAGAGTCTGTAATTTCCTGGAGTAAAGTCTGTTTTTGCAGAAGTAAATTGTCATAATTGATTTCTTCATTAACATACGATTTAAGCAGTTTTAATTTAGAGTTAGGATGACCTAATATAAAAATTATAGGTAACGTAATCTTTTTTTTGAAAATATCGTTTTTTTCTTCTATTCTTTGAATATCAATTGCATCATTGAGCAATTGACTAGCGATCCCTATATCTATAGAATAATCTAAAATTGAGCTGTATGGATATACGTCAGTAGCTAAAGCAGTACCTATTAATGCAGCTAAAGCAGTAAAAGAACCTGATTTCTTCCCTACCATATCTATGTAATTATTTTCATCTGCCAACACATTATTTATGTCTAAATGTTGTCCTTCAATTCCTCTCATAGTTAAAGTTGTATAATAAGTCGTTATATTTTTTTTGAACGGAGAACTACATTCATTTAATAACTGTTGAGAAATGAACATAAGTAATGTAGAAACATTTAAGAGATTTGCATTTTCCATATCAAATAATGATGAACTTATATCGTCTTCATCTTGTATATCGTCAATTATATCTAAGGATAAAAGTAAGCATTCAAGAGCTGCAGAAATATTAATTATTTCACCTTCAGAATCCCCGCCAAATAACTTATAATGTATTTCTATGAGTTGACTAAATAAAAAACCTTCACTTTGTTTTTTTAACATGCAATTACATATGTATTTTTTTAACTTTTCATCCAAAATATTTCTATCTAATACCTGTTTTATTATATCATAAATTTTGGTATCCATATCCGCCTCTTTTACCTGTCTAAGAATTTTTTATAAATAAATTAGTTGTTTATACCTATATAGTATTCAAAAAAAATTACAAGCACGCGAAAAATGTCGGCTTTAGCCGACACTTTGCGTATGACCTTTTTTTATCGCAATTAATTGAACCAATCGCTGCATCATTTCTTTATAATCTAACATCATGAATTTACAAGCTACAGGATAAAGACTACTGGTATTCAAGCCAGGCAGAGTATTTAATTCTAATAAATATGCTTTCCCGGACTCATCTACAATAAAATCTAATCGAGCGTAATCTGTTATATCTAATAAATTAAAGAATTCTTTAGACTGTTTTTGAATATTTTTTTGCATTTTTTCCGGTAATTCACATTCGATAAATCGGGACATTCCAGGAGTAAATTTACTTTCATAGTCAAATAAATCATGGTTATGTTTAATTTCCACAAGAGGAAGGATCTCCTCTCCTAGCATTCCTACCGTAATCTCGATGCCTGTAATAAATTCTTCTAAAATGACACTTTCCTCAATTTCTAATGCCTGTGGTATAAAAGTGTCGTACTCTTCTTTAGAAGTTACATAATATAAACCCACGCTGCACCCTTGAGACAAAGGCTTCAGAACAAATTTAGATCCCAAAACATATTTCACTTTCTCATAACTTAAAATGCTTGTTTTTGTAATTAACATACTCTTAGGAATTGAAATACCTATTGTACTTGCTAATTTTTTAGTCACCTCTTTATTCATACCTATCGAACTAGCTAGTGCGTTTGCACCGTTATAGGGTAAATTAAGATAAGATAGGTATGACTGTAAAGTTCCATCTTCGCCAAAACCACCATGTAAAGCATTGAAGATTAAAGTATTATCCCCTATTTCTAAATTTAATACATCTTTAAAAGTGGTAATTGAACACATTTCCACCTGATAACCAAGTTCTATTAAAGTGTTATAAACACACTCACCGGTCCTTAGTGAGATTTCTTTTTCAGAAGAATCACCGCCTGCTAGAACTATAACCTTCATACAAATTCTCCTTGCAATTGTGTTATATTTTTAATTTTTTTACCTAAAATTTTGACAGCTGTTTTTATTTGTTCATTTGTTAAATCCGGGCTCAAACAAATTCTTATAGAATTATTTGCTTCTTCTTCACTTAATCCTATAGAAGTAAGTACATAGGAAGGCTCTAAACTATTTGAATTACAGGCTGATCCTGAGGAAATCGCAACATCCCCTAGCCCTAAAACCAAAGTTTCTGAACTAACATTTGGTATCCTTATATTAAGAACATGCGGAATACTAATTGAGATATCATTATTAAACTCAAACGTTACCAACTCTTCTCGTAAAGCCTTAATAAAAGCTTGTCGTAAATTTATTACCTTAGTATGATGCTCATCTATTTGCTTTTGAGCTAAACTACAGGCATGTCCTAATCCAACAATAAGAGGAGTGGGCAGTGTACCACTTCGAAGAACGTCCTGTCCTCCGCCAAACATTAATGGTTTAACCAAATGTTTAACAGATCTATCAATAAATAGTGCACCTATTCCCTTCGGTCCGTAAATTTTATGACCTGATAAAGATAAAGCATCTACTTTCATTTTCTTTACGTCAACAGGTATCTTACCTATTGCTTGTACAGCATCTACATGTAGTAGGATATTTTTAGCATTACAAATGCTAGATAATGTCTTTATATCTTGAATCACGCCTAATTCTGAATTAACAAGAGATATGCTTAATAACTTGGTATTTTGATCTATTAAATCCATTAGGAAATTTATATCTATTTGTCCTTTGGCATCCACTCTTCCGTACCTTACATCAATTCCACGCCTCTGAAGTTCTTTTCCCACTTCCAAGGTAGATTTGTGGTCTATGGGACATAGAATAATGTTTCCATTAACTCTGTTTAACCATTCATATAATCCTAATAAAAAGAGATTATTGCTCTCTGTGGCACCAGAAGTGAAAGTTATTTCTTCAGTATGAGCACCAATAATCTCAGCAACTTGTCGAGAGGCATTATTGACTGCATGTAAAGCTTTTTTTCCGTAAAAATGCAAGGAAGACGGATTTCCAAATTCTGAATTGAAATATTTTAGCATAACTTCCATAACTTCTTTGTGACAAGGAGTTGTAGCACAATGATCTAAATATAAAATTCCCATTTATTAAACCTCTACTTTCAGCTTAGCTTTCAAAAACAGAAAAATTCACCATTTTGCTATAGATTTCTTCTTTAGACATTTCTCCACTCCCACCTGGATCTGCAATTATTATCTTCATGCCTGTTAATTTGTAAAGATTTAGTGCTATTTCTACCCCAGTTTTAACGGGCTGATAACACTCACCTGGAGCAAATACAAGCATTAGTCTTTTTCCATCTTTGTAAACTTCAGAAATCATTTCAGTAATTTCTCCGGCACATCCTGTAATTCCACAACTAATTAAGGTTTTATAATTTCCGTTCTCATCTAAAAATGTAACTTCTGAGTCTTTAGTTTGATTATTTAAAACTTTCTTTTCTAACTTACCTTCTTTAACGAGTTTGTTTGCACTCTTTTGAAATCTATATTTAAGCCATGTTTCTGGAAATGCAAGGTCATGCTTTCTACTTTTTAGGATATTCCTCTCTGAGAATACTTTAGAGTTTTCTAGAACTTTCATATAAGATGTTGGAAAGCTAAATTTCTCATAGAACTGTGCCCTTAATTCACTAGCTGACACATTCTTTGCAGGTACATATTGCCAGTCATTAATTAGTAAAAGAAATTTCTTTTCGTCAAATTCATCCGAGAATTCCTTTGCTATTTCAACTCCAAGTTCCCATGTGTATTTTGGGAAAATGCCCACTCTTTGCTCAACACGTTCTCTAATAATTTGATTATCCTGCTCTTCAATTACCCCTGGAATCAGTTCATTTTTATGTTCATCCATGAACAACATGAAATGGCCCGCCATCACAACTAGATCTTTATATTCGCTAACTTTTAACTCATTTCTAATTAGATTAAGTAACTTTTCTTCAGATTCTACAAGTTCATGAGTTGATTTGATACCAGATTTATTCGTTACAGCCATATAAATCACTACCCCTTTAGTTTAATGGAGACGGCGCTAGGATTTGAACCTAGGATCAAGGATTTGCAGTCCTTTGCCTTACCGACTTGGCTACACCGCCATTTTATATTTATGAATGGATACCCTTTAGTCTAAATATTAAATTCATACAAATTAATTTCTTAAGATAATGGAGACGGCGCTAGGATTTGAACCTAGGATCAAGGATTTGCAGTCCTTTGCCTTACCGACTTGGCTACACCGCCATTTTATATTTATGAATGGATACCCTTTAGTCTAAATATTAAATTCATACAAATTAATTTCTTAAGATAATGGAGACGGCGCTAGGATTTGAACCTAGGATCAAGGATTTGCAGTCCCTTGCCTTACCGACTTGGCTACACCGCCATTTTATATTTATGAATGGATACCCTTTAGTCTAAATATTAAATTCATACAAATTAATTTCTTAAGATAATGGAGACGGCGCTAGGATTTGAACCTAGGATCAAGGATTTGCAGTCCCTTGCCTTACCGACTTGGCTACACCGCCATTTATAATGTTTTACATTTTTGTTAATATATGATATTAATTTTATATAAAAAATTTGTATGGAGGAAAAAATTATGCACATTACCAAAAAAAGATCTCAATTTATTACCTATTTACTTCTTCTCAGTATCATATTGTCTTGGAGTTATGGGTGGGTTATTACCAAGATAGGTCTAGAGTCTATTCCCCCTTTTAAATTTGCGGCTTTACGCTTTTTTATAGGAAGCTTATGTATGTTACTAGTATTACTTATATTCAGAGCCCCCTTATTTCCAAAAGGCCTATGGTTTAAAACTATAATTTTAGGTTTATTACAAACTACTTCAGTGTTTCTATTAGTTTTATATGGAATGATGTTTATCAATGTAGGGCAAGCTTCTATCATCATTTATTCCATGCCCATTTGGAGCGCCATAATTGGATATTTAGTTCTAAAAGAAAAAATTAGTTCAAGACAGGTAATAGGTCTTGGTATCTCTTTAATCGGATTAATTTCAATATTAGGGTTAGATTTAATATTGTCTTCTAACTGGAATGTGATTCTAGGTGAATTTTTGCTTATGTTAGGTGCTATTTCTTGGGGCGCTTCTAATATATACATGAAAAAAAACTTTACTTCGTCAAATAAACTTACTATATCAGCATGGCAAATGATATTTGGAACCATAGGAATTTCAATCGCCTCACTAATAATGGAATTTCATAAACCTATAAATTGGAGTACGGAGGCCTTATTAATTGTCCTCTTCACTGGCATAATTGCTTCAGCATACTGTTTTACAGGATGGTATTTTATACTCTCAAAAGTTAATACAACGGTTGCTTCAGCTTCTCTTTTATTTATTCCCTTACTCAGCATTCTATTTGAATGGATGATTTTAGGTAAGCATTTAACTGTCAGTACTTTGGTAAGCGTCATCTTTATTACAATAGGGGTATATCTCGTTTCGGTAAAACATGCTACACAAACTAGACAGAAAAAAAAGACTGAATTATCTCTGGAAAAAACTAATGATGTTTGACTTCGTTTTTCATTTTATTGGAAAATAGAGTACGATGCACCGCATATCTGTTTGTATATAACACAAACATTTTACGTTATACCGCAAAAAGTAATTCCAATAAAACGAAAAATCATATTATAGCTACATATATCACCTAAAAAACCCCTTGGAACAATAATTCCAAAAGGTTCATAATAATGCGCTGGGTGGCAGGTTCGTTACATTAAAAGAAGTAAATGAAATTATATTTTAAGCTCTCAAAGAACTTTTAAGAGGAAAAAAGCAGCCTTTCAAAGGCTGTTTTTTGTTCCTAGAAAATGCATTATGTTAACTAACTTTGTATATCATATACAGTCTGAAAACAAGAAAAGCCACTGGACCTAATCAGTGGCTTTTTCTGTCCCCGTAAGGAATGGAGAGTCATTTTATGATGCCTCACGGCGTCTGGTGTAGTTTGCTCAATATGTAAAAAATTAATCATTTACATAAAAAGAGAAAAAACAATCCGTGGGAGTTGGATTGTTTTTTCTTAAGGAAAGATCAGGCTGATAGTTCCTTACTATATTTTATGTTTCCTACTTTGTGTTATGACTACCTATAACCGTGCTTACGTAAACTAGGAATGAACGTTTTATACATAGTGTTTTATAATATAACTATTGTTAAAATGGAATTAAAAGGATAAACAAAAGGGGGAATTTTATGTTTCAAAGTTTAGATAGTTTTTTAAGGTCTTGGGAATATGAAGCAAATGCTACTCGGAGACTACTAAAAAATTTAACTGATGGGTCGCTTAAACAGGAAATTACTTCACAAAATTGGACTTTAGGACGTATTGCTTGGCATACAGTAGCTTCCATTCACATAATTGCTTCAAATACTAACTTAACATTTGAAGCACCGTCTAAAGATTGGCCCGTTCCTACTACGGCTCAGTTTATAGCAGACAGCTATCAGCAAGCAAGTGACGCATTTGTACAAGCATTAAAAACTCAATGGATCGACAAAACGTTAGAAGAACGAGTAGACTTTTTAGGTCAGAAAATACCAAATGGGTCACTTTTAATGTTTTTAATACAACATCAAACCCACCATCGGGGACAAATGACCGTTCTTATGAGACAAGCAGGATTAACCGTTCCAGGTATTTATGGGCCATCAAAAGAAGAATGGGCGAATTTCGGTATGGAAGCTCCCAAAATGTAACATTAAATATATAAGAATAAACAAGTGAAAGCCCTTAATAACAGGGCTTTTTTGTATATGATTTCTAATAAAATCCATTATGTTACCTAACTTTTTATGTCGTATACAGGCTTTTTTATTTAGTAGTTACTTTTAAATCTCTTTCTTCGAAAACTTGTTTAGCAACAAAAACTGCATTTAAAACTTTTGGAAAACCGGTATATGGAATACAGTGTATAATAACCTCCACTATGTCATTTGCAGTAAGCCCCACGTTAAGAGCTGCATTAATATGGACATTTAGTTGTGGCTCACATCCCCCTTGTGTCGCTAGTGAGGCTATAGTTACCAACTGTTTTTGCTGTAGACTAATTCCTTTTCTTTTATAGATATCTCCAAAGGCAAACTCGATGACATACCTTCCAAGATCAGGAGCAATGTCCTTTAATGATTCAATTACTCGTTTTCCTCCTTCTCCATCTACCTCCATTAACTTTTTCCATCCATTTTCATAGCGTTCGTTTATCAATTGAATCTCTCCTTAAAATGTAGTGATTTTATCTATAAATTAAATAGTAATCTTTAGAGTGCGCTCTAAAGCAAGACTTTTATTTATCATGTTATAATTGCTCATATGGAAAATTTATTCAGTATTCAAGAAGTAGCAAGAATGACCGGTCTTTCTGCACATACATTGCGTTATTATGAAAAGATTGGGTTATTGTCTTCACCGTTAAGAAAAGGTGGAAAAAGAAGATATACAGAAGGTGAAATTCGCCTTCTCAAATTTATGAAAATGTTAAAACAAACAGGAATGTCTTTGGAAGATATCCAGGAATTTTTAAAGGATGGATGTCTCCTAGAAAATATTGATTCTACAGCCATTCAATTAAAAAAGATTCAAACGAGGGCAGATATTTTGAATAAACATTTACTTCTTCTAGAAAAGCAAAAACAAGCGATTGAAACAGTTATGAATGTGACCAAAGAGAAATTAGAGACGTATGAAACAATGATTGGAGATTTGAAAGATGAAAAGTAGAATATACCTTATGTTAATAGGTTTCGCTATCTTTACAGGTGCTACGTTCAACATAGCTAAGTATGCTGTTCACTATTTCTCCCCTGCAAGTGCTGCAGCATGGCTATTTGGAATTGCTGCACTTGTTATGGTTCTGATATTAGGATTACAAAAACAAATAAAGGTAGAAACCATTATGATTTATTGGAAAATGTATATTTTACTTGGCATCATAGGGATTTTTGGATTCAATGCTTTTTTCTTTCTAGGAATGCACTATACGTCCCCTTTAAATGGGGCCCTCATCATGGGAACTAATCCTCTGGTAACTGCACTTTTTGCTTATTTTATTTTAAAAAATCCCATTACAAAACAGCAGATGCTGGGTATATCTTTTGCCTTAGTAGGCGTTACCCTTGTCTTAACGCAAGGTTCGTTAGAAATTATTCAAACACTATCCATTTCTAAAGGTGATTTACTCATTTTAGCAGGGAATCTATGTTGGGCTTTATATGGTGTACTAGGAAGAAAATATTTGAGTGGTAGTTCCTCAATGGAGACAACTACTTATACAATGATTATTGGTTCTCTTTGTTTGGTCATCTTAACAGCTTTTTCACCAAGCCCTCAACCTTTGTCACACGTTACATCGTCAGCTTGGGGAGCTATTCTCTTTATGGCTCTATTTACAAGTGTATTAGGCTATCTGTGGTAGAATAAGGGAATGGCTGCTATTGGCGCAAGTAATACGTCTTTATTTTTTAATTTAGTTCCAGTAGTCACCATGATCCTTTCTATTTTAACCGGTACCCTTATCGCATTACCTCAAGTAATAGGCACATGTTTAGTTATTTTAGGTGTTTTAGTAGCTTCTGGCTTTTTACACCTCAGAAAAAAAGAAAAGGTTTCAGCTTCAGTATAAAAATAAATTAGTAAAGTCTATATAGAAAATATATAGACTTTATTTCTGTGAAAAATTGTAATCATAGCAACTAACTATGTATATGATATAGACTAAATAATAAGAGTTTTTATCTAATTCTTCCATAATAGAAATGTTATTTATCCTAAATAAATCTTAAAGGAGGAAAGTTTCAAGAGTTCGACAAAATAGTTGAGGATTTATAAAAACGGAAACAGTTGATTAACAACTAAAATGTAAGTGGGTGTTTAACATGACAAGGTATACGAATGATTTAATTCAAAGTTATATTGACTCTCCTGAAAAAAAGAACAGGTTATACAAGCGTACATTATTTATCGTTGGCCTTTCACAAATTTTTGGAGGAGCCGGTCTTGCTGCTGGAATAACTGTAGGAGCAATCCTTGCTCAACAAATGCTTGGTACAGATGCAGTTTCAGGATTGCCAACTGCTATGTTTACTTTAGGATCAGCAGGAGCTGCTTTAGCAGTCGGAAGGCTTTCGCAACGATATGGACGTCGCTTTGGTCTAGCAACAGGCTTTATAGTAGGTGGAATTGGAGCAATTGGAGTTATCTTTTCAGCCATTATAAATAGTATTTTTCTCTTATTTGCTTCTCTTCTTATTTATGGAGCAGGAACAGCAACTAATCTACAAGCTCGTTACGCAGGCACAGACTTAGCAAGCGCAAAACAACGGGCAACTGCAGTTAGTATGGCCATGGTTTTCACCACCTTTGGAGCTGTTGCAGGCCCAAATTTAGTTAATGTAATGGGGCATTTTGCGCTTTCAATTGGTGTTCCGGCACTTGCAGGGCCTTTCATTTTAGCAGCAGCTGCATATATATTAGCTGGTCTTGTCTTTTTTATTATGCTTCATCCAGATCCACTACTAATAGCAAGAGCAATAGAAGCGAATAAACAGAAACGTGACACTCAACAAAATCTAACAAATACTGAACAGTCAACTAATAAAAAAGGAGTGGCTGTTGGTGCAACAGTTATGGTACTTACTCAAATTGTAATGGTTGCTATTATGACCATGACACCTGTACATATGGGACATCATGGTCACGGTTTACGTGAAGTAGGAATTGTCATTGGAGCTCATATAGGTTCCATGTATCTTCCATCGTTAGTTACAGGAATTCTGATTGATAAGATTGGACGAACGGCTATGACGATTGCTTCTGGAGTCACCTTACTTTTGGCGGGTTTCGTAGCAGCTATAGCTCCAAGTAGTTCAATGGGTTTTCTAGTCCTTGCTCTTTGTTTATTGGGATTGGGATGGAATCTAGGCTTGATAAGTGGAACTGCACAAATTGTTGATGCTACGGAACCATCTACACGTGCCAAAACTCAAGGAACTATAGATGTTTTAATTGCATTGGCAGGGGCTTCTGGTGGGGCCTTATCTGGAATGGTCGTAGCTCATTCCAGTTATGCAACCTTATCATTAAGTGGCGGCATTTTATCTTTAATCTTAATTCCAGTTGTAATATGGGCGCATGGAGGAAAAAACGAGCGTACACTTAACGTAAATAAAGAAGTTTAAATCCAATATAAAATGCATGAATTATTTTTTCCAATTAGATTGATGAAACATAAAAAGGACTTTAAATTTAAAGTCCTTTTTTATTTCTACCGAGAACATTCATTATGTTAACTAAATGTGTATATGGTATACATAATTTTAATTTAATAATTCATCATTAATGATAAAATACAACAAGGAATATATATCCATTCATTCCTACTTGAAAATATCTCTAAACAAGATCATTAAAAGGAGGAAGCTTAGATGATCACTTTTGTGCAAGTGATTTTAGCAATCTTTATTTTAATAGGAGGATTTATAAAACTTTTTCGTATACCGTTTCAAGTTGAACATTGGCGGCACTATCGATACCCATTATGGTTCATGTCTGCAATTGGACTTATTGAACTCATTGGAGCAATAGGAATGATCGGCGGTATTTGGAATCAACACTTGGTTTTAGGATCGGGCATATTATTTATAATTCTCATGATGGGGGCCATACATGCTCATATGTTTCGAGCTCATCAATCTATTGTAACTGTTATTCCTGCAACAATCTGTTTGATCTTATCTATAGTAGTTATTTTCTGGAACTCGGATGTGTTTTCCTAAACCTACCGAAATTATGTTGCATTTCGAAAGCCTTACATTTTATTAAATTTAAGGCTTTTTGTGTGTGGGTTCCTGTTCCATTAATGGTGGTTATATCGACTAGAAGATAACAAAAGATAAGTTGTTTTGGTTATTTATGGATATAGAATGATAGAATTAAACAAAAGTGAATATGTGGAGGAACTAATTTATATGAAAAATGTAATTGCGATTATTGGAGGTACTGGAAAAGCAGGTAAATATTTAGCCGAAACAGCAATTCAAAAAGGTTATAAAGTCCGTTTGTTAGTTAGAAGTCCTGAGAAACATACATTTGCAGATCCAAATGTAAGTTTTATTCAAGGAGACGCTAGAAATGCAGATTCCATTTATTCTCTAATTAATGGATGTGACGTAGTGATAAATACATTTGGTCAACCTAACAGAGCTAAACCTTTATATAGTGAAACTACCACTTTAATCGTCAACACTATGAAAGAACTTGAAATTAAAAGATATATTGGTGTAACGGGTGGGTCTTTAGATATCAAAGGGGATAAAAAAACATTCGTCAATAAACTAGGAGCAATTGCTTTTCGTATTCTTTATTCTGAGATGATTTTAGATAAGAAAAAAGAGCTACAAATCCTTGAAGAAAGCAAATTAGACTGGACACTTGTACGGTTGCCTTTTGTTAAAGAACATAAAGAATCAAAAAAAATAAAGGTTAATTCACTTGATATGCCCGGGTTTAAGATATCTGCTGAGGGTATCGCACAATTTTTGATCGAGCAGGTATCTTGCTCAAGTTACATACATAAAGCACCCTTTATATCAAATTAGGAGATGTCTACCGATAATGGTGATTATGTTTAGTTTTACTTTCTGCAATACTATTAAGTAATTCTAAACATATTTTATTAAAAATAGCGTTATCATTTACATCTAATGTAGAAAAAGAACCAATTTTACTTCTTAAGGTATACCAACCCATCCTCTACTTACCTTTTAAGAAATTTTTATATTAATGATAACCAAACATAAAACTTATAAATATTTAACGTCACTATATTTTCTATAACATACATTTATTCTGAAATACAAAATTATTGTATTTTATATAGAGAAGTAAATAGATAAACTAACTTATAAAGAAATATAGTTTTATCATTTACTCTTAGTGACGACAAATAATTGGTTTTTCTACAAGTCATATATAAGATATCCTATATTTATAGAAAGTAAGATTACACTTTCACTTTCATATAAGTTAAAATAAATAAGTAATAATTATAAAAAAATAAATTTAAATAAGTATATATACTTAAAAACGTTTATCACTTTATTTTTACTCTTGATAATTTTAAATTAATATTAAATTAAATATTACTGTTTAAAAGTTATTAATTATTTACATATTTAAAAGTTCCTACTTCATTTTAAAGTGATAATAAAACGACTTCCTAAAAGAAAGAAGTATTAATGAGTAGACATCACTCATAAAAAGGAGAGATTTTATGCAGGATTTCTACTTAATATCATATATGAAAGTCTATGCGTTGAGGTATACTCAACGCATGTAATTGCACGTTCTATGATGATTTTATACATGATATAAATCTGAAATAAACATTTATACCTATGAGTATTATCTTCTATTTTGAAATTATATCCTTTTTAATGCATCGTCAAACTTATAAAAGGTCTTATTATCCTATTTAGATAGTGTATTAGTAATTTTATAATGGATAATAGAGGAAAATGTCGCATCAGAGATGCATTAATCATAAGGTAAAGAGGGTTTATAATGAATGGGAAAAGTATATGAAGCCAATACGCTTTTGGCCTATGCAAAAGACCGTGTACAAGCGTATAAAGCATTCGATGAGCAGTTAGAAGCATTAAAAAAAGCTCTTCATGCAATGGCTACACTACATCATGAATTTCAAGGAAAAGGTGCCGACAACATCAAAGGCTTTTATAAAACACAAGTGGATACCGTCACACATTGGAAAAGTCTTGTTTCTTCACATCAATTCTATTTTAATAGTATTGCAGACTATGCCGAACAAGCTAAATTAAAAGGTGACACAGTTGTAGATGTATCGTTTTTAGAACAAGAGCTGGCGGTTGCCAATGGTCGTTCCAAACAAATGGTCGAACAGCAGCACGCTGAACTTGAGTCGATTTTAAGTAATATTGAAGATATTATACATATTACACCGTTTTCTATAGACGCATTTGAAGATGATTTAAGCGCAACTGAGAAAAAAAGAACAGGTACCATCACAGCAGTCGAAGAGCTAGATAATCAGCTTTCAAGTGAATATGGAATGTTAGATTCCTTCTACGAATCAGTGCAATTCAGCGTAAATGGTTTGGAACAGATGACCTCCCAAGGAGGCAGTGCTTATCAACTAGTCTTTGATGCCAATGCTTATAAAAATAGTGAAGCATACAAAACACAGCAGCAAATTGATAAAGTAGCTTCAGATTATGTAGAGGGAAAAGCAGAACAAAAACAGCGAATCAAAGTCAAAAAGGAAGCTATTGAAGCTGAAAAGCAAAGACAGATTCAAGCTAATAAACCAGGGTATGAAAAAGGACTGGATATCGCTGGAGAACTTACTGGATACTATGATTATAAGCGAGCCGTAGAGGGCGTAGATCCGGTTACACATACAAAGCTTTCTACAACGCAACGAGTGACAGCTGGAGCGATGGCGGCAGCAGGGTTTATTCCATTTGTAGGTTGGGCAGGACGAGCTGTAAAAGGTGGTAGTGTGGTCTACAAAACTACTAAAGGCATGAGTGCCGCGCATCATGCAATGGCACTTTATCAAACACCAAAAGCTTTTAAAACACTTCAACAAACAGAAAAAGGTATCTATGGTCTCTTGTTAACGAATGGGATGTACGAGTATACAATGGGGAAAGACTTATTAGGAAACAAACTTACCAAAGAAGAGAAGCAAACTAGCTTGCTTCAAGCTGCAGGAGGTCTTTTAGGAGTAGGGGTTTCTGTGAAAGGTACAGCTGGGATTGCACAAGATGTAAAACAAGCCGCCGATTTAAGTGGATTCCTAAAAAGGAAAGTTCAATATAGTCTGGATCAACTTTCTGCAAAGAATTTGGGGGCAACTCCTCAAAGGAGACTGGCCTTTGCTGAGCAAGGGAAAAATATTAATACACTAAGTAGTACATACGTGAAAAATGTTGCTTCAGAAATTAATGACTCTACAATGATGTTATTTTCTAGAAGTAGTGAAGGAGCTCAAAGTACAAGAGGTGTTACACCTCATACGGTAGAACATGTTTTCCATGGACAAATAAATAGACGTGGAAAAGCAGTAGGTTATCATCACGAGAGCATGATGGGCGGAGGGAAAATTGTAGAGATAATAGACCCTCCTGACAGCAGGGGAATTTATCGTGCAAAAATTTCTGTGAAAGGTATTAACAAAACACCACTGTCTACCTTTTTTCCAAAAGAATGGAATAGAGCTCAAGTTCTTAATGCAATTAACGAAGCTTATGAAAATAAACGGATTATTAACCGTCAGTCAGGTTTATATGCAGGAAGGACTTCTGATGGTTTAACAATTAGGATGTATATAAATTCAGAAGGAAAGATAGATACTGCTTTTCCAATAAGAGAAAGAGGAGGGAACCAATAATGAAATATAATGTTCAAATCTATGAAGATGACCAAGGAATGCTTATGATAAATGTGCCTGATGAAATTTTTTTAGTTATAGATTTATTATTAAGTGATGTACAAGAAGATGGATCGAAATTATGGCTAGATTTAATTGATAAAGTACTTTTAAAGAAATCTTCTTATGAAGAATTAACTGGAAATGCCTGTACTATAGAAATTAAATATGATGTAACAAAAATTGTGAATGAGTATGCAGAAGAAGATCAAAACGCATATTGTTTAATTGAAACAGCTGAGTTAAAACAGATTCTGCTTATGTGGGATGATGCTGTTAGAAATAAATACGCAGAATAGAAATTAATTAACTTAAAAGTATGGTGGAGTCTTTATACAAGATGAAGAAAAAATAAATCTCTTATAAAGGCTCCTTTTTGGTTACTGTCATGCGAGGTCTCAAAATAGAAAAAAGAATATCTTTGTGAACGAAAATTAAACTTGATTAACGAACGTTTTTCAATGTCAGTTTAGGTGTAAAAACAATATACAGTCGCCTTTAATCTAGTACAGAACTTTTATAGTCGTTTTATATACTTTGTAGAAAAATATGGGCTTTTTCTACAAGATAAATAGTTATTGAAGTATTTTTTCTGAAGTAAGTTAATTATTACTCTTCAAATAGATGTATAAAATACTTTTTTATAAACTATTGAAATGTTATTTATTTTCTACTTAGAGTGTGAATACTAATTATTTTATAAAGAAACTCTGTTAAATTTCATAGTTGATTTTTAATCAAATGGCATTGCAAACAATAGTGTTTCTCATTTATTAAAGAAAAAAGCCAGTGTAAAAACCGGCTTTTTGACTTGCTTGTTGAATTAACGCAACTCCGTAGGTAATATAGGGTCTACTTTCTTATCAGATTATTTATATACCCTAATTTTATATTTAATTATTAATTCGGAAAAGTTATAATTTTATGTCACTTCCTGTCGGATTACATAGTTCATAATATAAATTAAAGATAAGATCTTGATAGCAAAAATGAAAGCGCTTAATAACAGTTTGTATTTTTGTTAATCACACTTCATTGGAGAGATTTCTAAACTAAATATAGAAAAAAAGTTGCTCTTATTTTATCAGTATTAATGACTTAGGAGCATTCTCATCTTTTCAAGTTACACTGACGTATCAACTTCTATTGAAGCTATGCAGACTGCAATATCTAATATAACCCCTTCGTTATAAGGAACCGGAACGGGAGGACATCGGTTTGGTAAAGATTTAAAAAACAACACTTCTAACAAAGCTAACTTACGAGATATTAAGAATAAAAGGATTCTTTAAATTGTTGATCTTCCTTTTTTATAACCACCAAATTTTTTCTAGTTTAAAAATAATAGAAATTAACTTATAACCTTTATAGTCGAAAAATTTTTACAACAAGGAGACAAAACCATGACAGAAATCGTTACACTTATTAATGATTATTTATGGGCTAAATTAATTGTTATAATCTTAGTTGCAATTGGACTATTTTTATCTATTAATTTTGGTTTTTTACAAATAAGGTTCTTTCCTGAAATGATTCGTTTATTGTGGGATGGACGTAAAAACAAAGATAAAGATAAAAAAAGTGTTTCTTCATTACAAGCATTTATGATTGGAATGGCTGCTCGTATTGGTACAGGTAATATTGCCGGTGTTGCTACAGCAGTAGCACTAGGAGGACCTGGTGCAGTATTTTGGATGTGGATTATAGCATTAATTGGATCTGCTTCAGCTTTTGTAGAAAGTACATTAGCCCAGGTTTATAAGGTTAAAGATGGAGATGCTTGGCGAGGTGGACCTGCTTACTATATGGAGAAAGGTTTAGGAAATAGAAAACTTGGTATTGCATTTAGCATATTAATTACTCTATCCTTTGGCCTTATTTTTAATGCTGTGCAAGCTAATACCATTGCTGCTTCGGTTGAAAATGAATTTGGAATAAACAATACCTTAACCGGTGTTATACTTACCATTATTACTGCTCTAATTATATTCGGTGGCGTTCATTCAGTAGCGAAATTTTCTACAATTTTAGTGCCTATTAAAGCCGGTGCTTATATCTTATTATCAGTGTGGATGATGATTGCAAATTATGAAGTATTACCAAATGTTTTTAGTGCAATCTTTTCAGAAGGTTTGTTTTCATTTAAACAACTTTTTAGTGGTGTAATGGGTGCTGCTGTACTTCATGGTATCCGTCGTGGATTATTTTCTAACGAAGCCGGTATGGGTTCTGCTCCGAATGCAGCTGCAGCTGCAGACGTTACTCATCCCGCAAAACAAGGATTTATTCAAGCTTTAGGCGTTATTTTAGATACATTTATAATCTGTTCATCTACTGTAATGATTGTTTTAGTTTCAGGCGAGTATCAAACATCAGATTTAACAGGTATTCCATTAACACAAGAATCTTTACGGACGGGAATTGGTGGCTTTGCAGCAACATTTGTATCTATTTCAGTATTTTTATTTGCGCTGAGTACGATAATGGGTAACTATTACTATGGTGAATCAAATATTAGTTTTATGAAGCATAGTAAGAAAACAGTCTTATTATACCGTGTTGCTGTTATCTTGATGGTGTTATTTGGAGCATTATATAGTGCAGAATTGGTATGGTCTCTTGCAGATATCTTTATGGGACTAATGGTTCTAATTAATTTATATGCAATTACTCGTTTATCTAAAGTAGCTAAAGCAGTATTAAAAGATTATATAGCTCAAAAGAAACAAGGGAAAGATCCAGTGTTTCATGCAGATAGTATCTCACACTTACCAGGACGTGAAACGTTAGAGGCTTGGAATGAAGAAGAAAAATCCCAGAAACAAATCGTGAGTTAAATCACCAAGAATACTGCCAGATGCAGAAAAGGCTTGTATCAATCAAAAAAAGCTACTTTAATAAAGTAGCTTTTTTGATTTAAGTTCTTAGAGAATTTAAAATCTAATTTGTATCATTCGGTACTTTACGAGAAGTGGATTTGGTATTCCTTTTGAATAATGAAAGGATTATCATTACAAGAACGAAAGCCACGCAAACTGTAGAGCTTAATCTATTCGCACTATCTATTAGAAAGACTATAAAGCTAATAACTAATGCACATGCAGCAAAAAGTGTTAAATAGGGGAATCCCCAAAGCTTAAAATATGGTTTTTGTTTATATTGAGGACGTAGCTTTAGCTGAGCTAAGCAAATACTAATCCATATAAGAGAAACTGTAAACCCAGGAATAGCTAACAAATAAGAAAAAGCTTTTTCAGGATATAAGTATACAATGTACGTTCCCATTAATAAGAATAAGACGCTGAAAGCTAAACTGTAAACAGGTACGCCTTGTTTATTTACATAGGACAAGCTTTTAGGTGCATCTCCCGACTGTGATAAAGAATGAAGCATCCTTGTACAGCCATAAATACCCGAATTTGCTGCGGAAAGTACAGCCGTCAATAAAATAAAGTTCATAATGTGAGAAGCTCCCTGAAGCCCGGCTGTTTCAAATACTTGGACAAAAGGACTAGCATTTGCATCAATTTTATCCCAAGGTATTAAGCCACAGATAATAAAGATAGGTAAGGTGTAAAATAGAACTACTCTCCACATAACTCCTTTAACTACGCCTGGTAAGACCTTTTCAGCATCTTTCGTTTCCGTAATAGTTAAGCCAATTAGTTCTGAGCCTCCATATGAGAAGATCACCACAAGCAAGGTAGAGAAAACGGCTTTCCAACCATTTGGGACAAAGTTGCTATAATTATGAAGGTACTCAGAAGATGGGCTATTACTTGGAATGATTCCAAATAAAATACTTACACCTAATAGAATGAAAGCGATAATGACAAAAATTTTAATACCTGCAAACCAAAACTCAATCTCTCCAAAGGACTTTACACTTGTAGCGTTGATTAAGATAAGTACGATGGAACAAATAAGACAAAGAATCCATAAAGGAATAGAAGAAAACCAATACTGTAGAAAACTACCTGCAGCGATGACTTCAATAACGCATACAGTAAGCCACATAAAACAATAAGTAGCTCCAGTTACAAAAGAAAAACGCCTTCCAAAAGCTTTTTGAATTAGATCCTTCATATTGTGAGATGGGTATACAATAGCCATTTCAGCCAAAGCTCCCATTACAATGAGAAGCAATAGTCCAGCAAATAGGTACGAAAAGATAACGGAAGGTCCTGCTAATCCAATCGTATCAGCACTTCCTTTGAAAATTCCTGTTCCAATCATTCCTCCAATAGCAATCATTCGAATGTGTCGCGGTAATAATTGTTTTTTTAACGTATTCTTTGATGCAGTATTTTCTTTCATGATGCCCTCCTTTTAACATAAAAAAGTCCCTGCTGAACGATTCAGCAGGGACGAAAATTTCGCGGTACCACCCTATATTGTAAAAAAATCTTACCTCTCAATTTGCATAACGGTTTTATCCGTCCTCTCTAAAACAGCTCTAGAAGAGGAAGCTCTAGGAGTGAATTTCATCTCTAATCTTTGTACTGACTTCCACCAATTATCAGCTCTCTATAACAGGGAGATTAAGGTTACTTACGGTCCTATCTTCGCTTTTGTTTATTAAATTAAATTGTATGTAATGTATATCATCTTAGTTAGTTTAAAATTAAATGTCAATATATTTTTTATCTATGTACTACTATAAGAAGAGTCATTAGACTTTGCATAAACGTACTAATAACACTACTATTAAAGTTTCTCATTTATTTTCCAATCAGCTATTTGTGCTAGGTTTACATTATATGCCTATCTAAATAGAAAACCTACTATACAAGCAAGTGTACAGTAGGTTTTCAAATCAGAATAAAAATGGTGAGAAAATATCTCATTATTATAGTTTAGCCTAAAGAATGGACTGAGGCAAGGTTTTATTATCTTTTTAGGAACTTTTCTCTTACAATCTTTTAATTACAAATGTACAAAGCTTTTAATAATAGGAGTTTTAAAGGCTTTTTGGTTCTCATAATACGTTTTATGTTAACTATCTTTCTATTAATTTTATGATAAAATGGGTTTTATGGAAAATGATAGGAGGTTAATTATTGTGGAAATAAGCTTTTTTTGGATTGCCGTAGGATTAGCTGCCTTTGGTTATTTTATAGGTGATGGTTTAAAGAATTTTGGGAAACCTCAAAAGAAATTAAGTTATCCTTATTTAATTAAAGAAAAAGATCTACATTATCATTTTAATTTGAGTAAGGGTGAACTTGAAGAATTGTTAAATAAATATCCTAATGCTCCTAAAATAGAGCTTAAAGGGACTACATATTATCCCTATCAACAATTCATTGATTGGATATCTTCTAACGAAATTTATAAGAAATAAAACAGAGGAAGTACTTAGTCTTTAAAATACTAGATGCTTCCTCTGTTTTAATTTTAAATTCCGATAAAATCCATTATGCTAACTAGACTTGTATATATTCTTAAGTTTTCATTTTGTACATTCAAAAAATAAATTAAGCTTTTTCACTGTGTTTACCTTTTGTGCCAAAGTAATTTGTACAAATAACTCCTGTAATAATAATAATGGCTCCAACTAGATGATAAAGATGAAATTGTTCTTTTAAAAAAATTACTCCTGCCAAGATTGTAATGAGTGTAGCAAAGTTACTGAAAACACTCATTTTAGATGCTTCTATTTTTGACAAGGCGTAATTAGAAAGATAGGACGTAATTAAGGAGGATAATAAACCTAGATAGACAATTGCAATCACAAAATCTAGATGAACAAAAGGCTGCATAAATTGGTGGATAGTGTTGTTCATTAGATGGTTTGTTAATGCTAATCCATTAAATGTAATAAATCCAAATAAAGTCATTATATATGTGATAGCGAATAAGGAATATCGTTGAGTTAAATTCCTAGCAAATACATTGTATAGAGATGATACAAGTGCGGAAAGTAAAATCAAACCACCCCCTAGTAGACTAGTATTTTTATTTCCAATATCGTTCATATACATAATGTATATCACACCTACTACCGAAAAAATAATAGCTACTTTTTGACCAGATGTAGATGTTTCTTTTAAAAATATGCTTGCAAAGATTAAGGTGAGAATTGGAATTATTGCTTGAATGATTCCAGCTTCGGATGATGATACATTCACTAGTCCAAACACCTGAAAAGTAAAAAAGAGGGTGGGATATAAAATAGCTAACAAGGCAATAATCCCTATATCTTTTATGGTTACTTTTAAGGCTTTTTTCCTTATTACTTTTAAGATTGTAACCCCTATAAAAGCAATAGTAAATCGATGTGCCAATGTATCAAAAGGTGTAGCAATAGTTAATGCAACTTTGACAAACATAAATGACAATCCGATAATAATGGCATAAGTAAGTGCAGCTATATATGCTTTTTTCTTTTCAATCATGTGAATGACCTCCTTTAGATTTATCCGGCCGATTATCACTATAGTAAGAGAAACTAACAATATCTACGATATGAAAAATACACATCTGTATCGGTACAGATGTGTATTTGGAGGAATACTATGCTTAAATATGAAATAATTTATCAATCTCTACTTCAAAATATACAGTCTGGGGACTTTCCAGCAGGGGCAAAATTACCCTCAATTAGAGGCTTATCGCACCAATATATTTGTAGTAAAAGTACAATAATATCTGCCTTAAAACGATTGGAAGAGCAACATATTATTTATTCCATTCCAAAGAGTGGTTATTACGTTGTGGAACATCAGGTTTTCGAGGAACCCACATCTACTGAAGGCGTTGATTTTGCAACATCATCTCCAACATGGCATGCATTTCCTTATAAAGACTTTCAACAGTGTATTAATAAAGCGATTGATACATATCAAGAAGAATTGTTTCGTTATGGAACACCAAAAGGTTTATCTTTATTAATTATAGAAGCTAAGAAGCTCTTAGAATCTTATCAAGTATTTACGAAACCTGAACAGATTTTCATCACTTCAGGGGTTCAACAGGCACTAGCTATACTGAGCATGATGCCATTTCCAAATAACGGATCTACTATTTTAGTTGAACAACCTAGTTACCATTTGTATATGGATATGTTGAAAACATATGGAATTCGTGCAATAGGAATTCAACGTACAGCGCAAGGTATTGATCTAAAGCAACTAGAAAAAATATTCAATGAAGAAGAGATTAAATTTTTTTATACAATGCCACGCTTCCATAATCCTTTAGGAACGTCATATAGCAAAAAAGACAAAGAAGCTATTTTACAGTTAGCTTATAAATACAATGTGTATATTATAGAAGATGACTATTTAGCAGATTTTGAATATAACACAAAGAATGATCCTCTTTTTGCAGAGGATATTAAAGAACAGGTTATCTACTTAAAGAGCTTTTCAAAAATCATGTTTCCAGGTTTAAGAATTGGTCTAGCCGTTCTTCCTCCCCCTATTCTTAGCACCTTTCAAAAATTTAGAATGACCATAGATATAGATAGCTCTATGATTTCACAAGCTGCACTATATCTTTATATAAAAAGTGGTATGTTTGAACATAATAAATTAAAAGTAAGTAGTATTTACCATAAACGTGCACAAATTCTTCATCAATCGCTGCAAAATCATCTGGCTAATTACGAATCATCGTCAGAAATAGTTATGCATGGTCATATTTTGCTACCTAAACAAGTAAATATGAAGTCATTTATTCATTATTTATATGAACAGCATGTATATCTGGATTCAGTTGAAAGTAATTATCTAGCCAACTTTCACAAAGAACGGATTTTAAAGTTAAATGTTTCAAATGTTGAAAATCACCGAGTTGAAGAAGGAGTTAAAAAAATTGCAAGTGCTTTAAAGAAAAGAGATAACTATTTTTTTTAATTTTTTGATGTAATTAGGGTCTTTAACACTGTTTAAGAAGAAGAGACTTAAAAATATTATTCTTGTAATGATGTACATTTTTCTCACGTGCCCTTTATATTTATTCCTACCGGTAATGTATTTTAGGTTAACTAAGTATGTATAACGTATTTAGCTTGAAAAACAGAAAAAACAACTGGGTCCGTTCAGTTGTTTTTTCTGATATACATACATATAACTATTTTTAAGGTGATGATTCATCCATTTTGAGTAGGTTGCTCAAATTAATATTAATTATTATATAAAAATAAAGCTTGATTTGTGTAAGCACTTTCATTATAGTTGAGTTATTCTGAAAATTAATGTTGAGTAACTGTTGAAAGATTACATAGTGGAATATGTTTCTTTCGTTCCAAACAGTTGCTTTTTTTATTATCTTACTTCTTATAATACGCTTTATGTAAACGGAATATGTTACCAATCTTCCAAGAAAAAAGTTCTGAAAAGGTATGTTGAACATCACCATTTAGTGAGATATATGAATAAAAAAGTAAAAAGTATTAAGCGAGAAGGTGCGTCTCGTCTAATACTTTTTTCATTATTTTAAGTAGTAATTTTTATGTTTAATTTTATAAAATCCTATCTGTGAGTTTACTAAATACAATTGGCTTTGTACTCAACATTGGTGGTAAATGCAATTTAAACTGTGATAATTTCCCCTCTACGTCCATCTCATAGGCAATTAACACATTCATTTCCGTATGAGAAAGATTCCACTTTGTCGTGTACACATTGTAATGATGATGTTTCATCTCTATATTAACTGATTCCCACTTTAAATATAACGTATCGTTTTGTTTATACACTTCCATTTTCCCATATGCAGGATGCTCAAATATCCCTGTATATTCTTCTACTGCATGTGTAAGGGTTGTCTCTTTTACTTGTGGAAGAGGCTTATCTAATTCTTTCATCATTTCTTTAAATTTAGCTGTATCTTCTATAGCTCTTTTATGCCAGTCAATTGCATCTAACCCCAGAAGCTCATCATAAATTTGATTCGCAAGGTAAGATGGTAATAACGTTGTTCCAGTGTTTGTTAATATAACAAGTCCGATATTTTCCTCTGGTATAAAAGATACGAGTGCTGAAAATCCATCAATATTCCCACCATGATGGATTACTTTATAACCCCGATATGCACTAATAAACCAGCCAAGTCCATAGCAATTTAGTGTTGTTTCTAATGTGGATAAAAGTGGTTCATCTGGAATTGGGATATGCGGTTGATACATCTGCTGTAACATATCCGGTGTAATAAGTTCATGTTCGCCCACTTTTCCTTGATTTAAATGGAATAGAATCCATTTAGACATATCTTCTATATTTGAGTTTATGCATCCTGCAGCGCCAACTGTATCGATGTTACGAAATGGAACTTTGACTATATCATCGTTTTTTTCAATGTATGGAAGTGCGTGATCATCATCTTCTTGCGAAGTAGTAACCGAGAAATTTGTACCTTCCATACGAAGAGGTTGCAGAATATGTTCGGTTACATACTGTTCCCATGTTTGATTTGTAATTTCTTCTACCATATAGCTAATGGTTGCATACATTAAATTATTATATAAAAAGGTTGTACGAAATGGTGCATCTAGCTCCAAATGTTGGATTTTTTCCGCAATGTTTTTTCTTGTTAATGAAGATCCATACCATAGCAGTTCATGACGACTAACACCAGAACGATGAGAGGCCATATCACGAGCTGTAATTTGTGAGCTTACTAGAGGATTATGGAGTGAAAAAGTAGGAATATAAGTTTGAACAGATTTATCCCAATTAAACTTTTGTTGCTGGGCAAGTAAACTTAGAGAAAGCGTCCCAAAAGCTTTTGTGGATGAACCAATTGCAAACAGTGTACTTGGTGTAACTGATTTTTCATTTTCAATGTCACGGTATCCAAACCCTTCAGAAAGAATAATTTCTCCATCTTTTATGATTGCCACTGCTGCCCCTGGCACACTTAGATCTTTCATCATCTCCTTTGTATAATCACGTAGGCGACCTATAAGAGAAGATTTTACTTTTTGCATAAGATTTCCCCTTTTCCATTTATTTCTACAAATGAATTATTTCGAGATTAGGAGAAGAAAGACCTTGTTGTTAACAAAGATGTCATAGTTTTTTAGGCTCTCACTAGAAGTTGTAGTTAACGCACACATACATATTTTTTTATGAATAATAAAGCAAGCTTACTGATACCTTGAATGCCGATAAATCACATTATGGTAACTAGGACTTTATTGTAACGTTCTCCAAACAGAAAGTTGTTTATTACTTTAAAATTAAAAATAGAACCTTCTAAAACTTTGAAGGTTCTATTTTATTTTCGAAATAATAATCCCTACAATCATAATAAAAAATCCCAATAGTGTTTTCCAAGTAGGAACCTCTTTGAAAAATAGATAGCCCATCAATACTGAAATCACTATCTCTATTCCTTTAGACGTAACTAAAACAAATGTTAAATTCTGAATTGCTTTAAATCCAAATTTGATGCCGTATCCGATTAGCATATTGGCTGTTAAAAATAATGGAAAGGCAAAAATTTGATACTTTAAAGTCGCCCAAAAGGCTGGATCAATATGCTTGTTTTGATACGAAAATAACATGTTTATTAGAAACAAACCAGAAAATAAAAAGGTGGCACTATAAAAATAACTCATACTTATACACTCTCATTATAATCATATTTGTTATCATTCTATCCAATAAATGTTTCTTTATGCTATAAAAATTGCCTTAGGTAAAAATAATAGCTTCTATTCAAAAAATGTTCCTTAGAGAACCCTTGTAGACATAATATAAGTTGTACGAACAATTCTAAAGGAGGAATACCTGAAATATAAATACAATTGAAAGGAGTGAGATGATAATGCAAGCAAGTACCTTTTTGGGGCTATTTGGGGGGGGGACTACGGTTATCATATCGGGAATACTTTTCATACGTCCATCGGTACTACGTGAGCTGAAAAAATTAGTGGTTGAAGACAGAGGATTTGGGATTATATATGGCTTGCTATCTATTTTTCTAGGATTAGGAACTGTTATCCTGCATAATGTGTGGACACTCAACTGGCAGGGATTCATTGCACTCATTGGATGGCTCGCACTACTAAAGGGAATTTACGTAATTGCATATCCTGAACCATCCAAGAAAACTGACTTTGAAGTACGGATACTATCTACGCGTATAGTACTTGCTATCCTTGGTGTTTTAGCTTTATGGATGCTTGTAGTAATTTATATGAAATAATCTGTAATTCTAAATAGTGAAAAATAGATGGGGTTATACATTCATGTCTCTCTCACCTGAGGACGGGGGAGACATGAATTTGGCTCACGTCAAACAACTTCTGATAAAATGCATTATGTAAAATAAAAACCCAATTAGAAATTTATTCAGTTCTAATTTAGTTTTTTATTTTATAAGCAATCTTCAAATGAGATGAAATATTGAATTTCATTATGAAATCTACCTTAATGATTAACTAGCCATTTTTAGACCAATAACTCCTATTAGGATAAAACAAAGAGATATAAGTTGGTAAATCCCTAATTTTTCTTTAAACCATAAGATGCCTGTTAAAGTAATCCCTACACTCCCAACACCTGTCCATACTCCATAAGCGACCCCAGCAGGAAGTACGCGCATAGCATTAGATAAACAATAAAAAGAAAAAGCGAAACCAATGATCATAACGCACAATGGCCCCTTCTTTTTGAGACCATCCATATACTTCATCGCAATTGTAGCAATAACTTCTTCAATACCAGCTAATATTAATAATGCCCAAGCCATTATTATTCACTCCTGCTCCCGTTTTCCTTAGTAAATGTTTTCATTCCAACAATTCCAGTTAGTAAAATTAATAAAAAGATGATTTGTGTAATAGAGAAAGGCTCGCCTAGGTAGACCCCCATAAGATAAGTCCCTGCCGTTCCGATGCCTACAAATACAGTATAGGCTGCAGCAACTGGAATCTTTTTATATGAATAAATTAGTAGAATACAGCTTACTAAAATTAAAACAAAGGTAATAATCCATTCTAAAAGTGTAGTGGCATACTTAAGACCTGAAGCCCACAAAACTTCTAAAATCCCAGCAATGACGACCAATAACCATTTCATTTTACTCACTCCCTAAAAAAATGACTGACTGTCATTCATTATATTTCAACTTCAAGAAAGTGTCAAAAGGAAAATGATTATAAGATTTTTAAGTAGTTTGAATGATAATTAAATATTTAAAATAAGTAAAAAGCGTCGAGATAAAAAATCCCCCTTGATATGATGCAGAAGGTCATGGCCATGACTTCAATTCATCATTCAAGGAGGACTCTTATGAATTGTACTCAAAACGAAAAGTTAAATCAAGTTACACCCCATACACTGATTGTCGGGGTAGATATTGCTAAATTTAAGCATGTTGCTCGGGCACAAGATGATCGTGGAAAGATCCTTGGAAAAGCTCTAACCTTCACGAATACAAAAGAAGGATTTGATGCGTTCTTTGCCTGGTTGGAAGAGATGCAACACAAACATGAGAAAGCCGATGTTCTAGTTGGTATGGAACCTACCGGTCATTACTGGTTAAATCTAGCCTATACACTAAAGGAGAGACTTGTCTCCTTCGGAGTCGTTAATCCTCTGCACGTTAAGCGAAGTAAAGAACTTGACGATAACTCTCCAACGAAAAATGATATCAAGGATGCTAGAGTTATCGCTCAACTGATAAAAGATGGTCGATTTTCTTATCCTCGCTTACCAATGGATCAAGATGCAGAAGTAAAGGCAGGAATTACAATTAGAAACCAAATTGTAGGTGATTTACAGGCTCTACAAGGACGGATTCATAATTGGCTAGATAAGTATTTTCCAGAGTTTTTAACCGTTTTTAAAGACTGGAGTGGAAAGATGGCGTTGGCCACGCTAGAACATATTCCTCTTCCAGTTCAACTTAATCAAACAACACCCGAAAGGGTGGCAGAAATATGGTCCACGTACGGAGGCGTACAACGCCCAAACCATAAACGAATACAGCGACTTCAAGAGGCTGCTGGACGTTCAGTAGGATTAACGGTTGGACTACAGATGGCACAACGAGAAATAGCCACAAATATCAAACGATATAAGATGCTTAAAGAAGAACTACATGCATTAGAAAAACAATTGGAAGACCTTGTGCTGACCCTGCCGGGTATTGCTGAAATGCTGACTGTACCTGGTGTTGGGATGGTAACTGTTATTGAACTTTATTCTGAGTTAGGTGATATTAAAAACTTTGAAAATCCACGCCAAATCTTAAAATACGCGGGATTAAATTTGCGAGAATCCAGCTCAGGAAAGCATAAAGGACAAACACGAATTACCAAACGAGGAAGGGCTAAATTGAGGGCTTTGCTCTTTCGGACTGTTATGCCCCTTGTTCGACATAATCGAGCCTTTAAGGCTCTGCATCAGTACTATACAACGAGACAAGAAAACCCTTTACGTAAGAAACAATCACTGATTGTACTTTGTGGGAAGTTAGTTCGTGTTCTACATACTGTAGGTCAGAAACAATGTCCATTTGATGAAGAGCGAATGATACGAGATATTCCCCATCTTTCTTTAGCTCTAGGAGCTTAACCTTTGTCCATTAGAAATGAAGCACGGAGTATTTGGGATAAAGCATTTTTCCAGGCATTCGACCTTGCAAACTAGCATTACCAAACTCTATCTCATAGACAGATTGAACGAAGGAATGTAGGCGCTAAGACGCTGAGAGACATGGGAGGTTTCATCGCTATGAGGCACATAGAGATCCATTGTGCGACTATATGTATGTCTCCATCTTTTTTTAAAATAATGGAAAAAGAATAGCGAAGCTATTCCCCTTAGTACCAGTTTCTTATAAAAATGAAAATATAAGGTTAGAAATGGACATAAAAAAATTTTTTATATTTTATTTCCCCCCTATAAACCCTTGATATTACTCAATTTATAGAGGGAGATCTGTATATCATATACAACTAAAAAGAAAAATTCGGCTAAATGTATTGTTAAAATTAATATTATTATGTAAAATTTTCTTATAAAACAGACTATGTGTTACTGGCGTAAACATGGAGGACCATGAGGAAGCACATAGATAACGGCCGTACGCCTGGGCAATGTATTTGAACATGAGTTCAAATACTTTTTTATTTAGAAAGGGGATTTTTTAAATGAAAGAGATTGGTTTACGGTACGGAATGAATCCAAATCAAGGTAAAGCTAAAGTTTACAATGCAGAAAACACACCTATTAAAATCTTAAACGGAGAAGCTAGTTATATTAACTTTCTAGATGCATTAAATGCTTTTCAATTGGTTCGAGAGCTTCGACAAGCCACTAGTCAACCTGCAGCAGCGTCTTTTAAACATGTAAGTCCAGCAGGTGCTGCTGTATATTCTCCACTAAATGAAACACTTGCTGAATCTTATTTTATTGAAGAGGCAGACCTTTCTCCTTTAGCTATTGCTTATGTAAGAGCGCGTGGAACAGATAGGATGTCTTCGTTTGGAGATTGTGCTGCTTTTAGTGATGAAGTGGATATAACTGCAGCTAATCTCCTCAAAACAGAGGTTTCTGATATGATTGTTGCACCAAGCTACACTCAAGAAGCACTAGAGATTTTAAAGCAGAAAAAGAAAGGAAAATATTTAATCTTAGAGATTGATCCAAACTATGTGCCTGATCCAATTGAAAAAAGAACGGTATTTGGAATTACTTTAGAACAAGAAAGAAATGAGGTACAGATTGGGAAAGAAGTTTTTAATCATATTGTTACGACTCAATCTGTTATGCCTGATAATGCAAAGAGAGACCTTCTTGTTGCTCTTATTACATTAAAATATACACAATCAAACTCCATTTGTTTCGCATTAGATGGTCAAACAATTGGAATTGGTGCTGGACAGCAGTCCCGTATTCATTGTACGAGGTTGGCAGCTGAAAAAGCTGATAAATGGTGGTTAAGACAACATCCAAGAGCCCTTAACATGAAGTTCAGAGAAGGCATTTCTCGTGTAGAAGTGAATAATGCAATTGATGGATGGTTGAATGATGATATTACTGAGGTAGAAAATGAACAATGGAAAAGATGTTTTGAAGAGGTCCCTGCTAGGCTAAGTAAGAGTGAAAAACAAGAATGGCTAAAAAGATTAAAAGACGTTTCTTATGCATCTGATGCTTTTTTACCGTTTCGTGATAATATAGATCGTGCGGCTCAGAGTGGCGTTAAATATGTGGTTCAAACAGGCAATTCTTTACGAGATGAACAGGTTACACAGGCGGCAAATGAATATGGAATGGTCATGGCGCATTCAGGCATACGTGTATTTCATCATTGAGCTATGAATAAATATAATTACTCAAAAAGAGCCATCCCCTTAGGTCTTGGCTCTTTTTTATACTGTTTCCGATAAGCGACATCTTGTCGCACCATAATATAATTTTATAGGAAGCTTTCACTTAATTGCTTCTGTACAAATTCATTTATATGTTGCAAAGCCAGATGAGCTGACAGTTTCTTGTAATTATCTGAAAATGGATCCATAAATCCATGAGATCCTTCAAAACTTTTCACTTGCAAAAACGAATATCTTTTTTTCTTTAACACGTCTACTAGTTTATGAATATCGAATGCTTTTTCTTTATTTGCAAATACAAGTAATGTAGGACATGTAGGCTCAACATCTACATAATTCCGTATGCGTGATCCGTAACAACCTATTACAAAGTCACATATCTTATTTTCACCACATAACCATGCTATTGTTGCTTCAACACTAAATCCAATGACTCCGAATCTCCTATATTGTTGTTTTAGTTCGACTATGACTTGATTAATTTGTTGAACTCCCTTTTCAAATCCAACACTTTGAGTGAAATTTTGCATAAGCAAATTCTTCTTCTCTATACAAATAAGAAATTTTTTTATGTAATAAATTGGGACATACTATATCTATCCCTAATTTTGATAATATCTCCTTCATATATTTCATATGTTCGTTAACTCCGTATATTTTATGAACTAGTACAATTGCCATATTATGATTCTTCATCATAATCCTCCTATTAAGACACTTTATTTTTAGTTTATATACAATTCAGTTTTATTTCTGCTTCTCATACAGTGCATTACTAGGACTATGGCATAACACCCCTAGAGTTAGTAACTCTAGGGGTGTTATTGTAATGATTACTCAGTAAAAAACACTTACCTAAAGGTAAGTACCTGTACTAAAAGTGCGTACTTACACATCTGTAGTAGGGGTTTTATAATCGAAATGTAATTAATATTAAGGAGGAATAATTTTGAAAACTCTTGTTATCGTAACACACCCACGCTTAGAAACATCAGTTATTAATAAGAGCTGGGTAGAAGAACTCAAAAAACATTCAGAAAAATATACCATTCACGAATTATATAAAGTTTACCCTAGTGGCAACATAGACGTGGAAAAAGAACAAAAATTGGTTAAATCTCATGGGAATCTAGTTTTTCAGCTCCCTGTATACTGGTTTAATTGTCCACCTCTTTTAAAAAAATGGATAGATGATGTTTTAACTTATGGATGGGCCTATGGTTCAACAGGAGATAATTTAAAGAATCGTAAAGTTGCTTTTGCTGTGTCTGCAGGGATTAAAAAAGAAGACTATAGTGATAATGGAAGGTATCAATATACACTTGAAGAAGTATTGGTTCCGTTTAAAACCACAGTTCTATATTGCAACGCAGATTATCGTTCATTCTTTGCTTTTTATGGAGCAGAATATAAACCTTCTGCAAGTGAAGTAAAAAAAAGTGCTCAAGATTATTTCAATTTTATTGAAAACCTATAAGAAGTAGTTTTATCTATTGTTGTGCAACCTACAAATCTTACAAACTGTTTTTCTCTCCCCACTCACACATCATATCTAATAAGGGCATAAGAGAAAGACCACGTTTAGATAATGAATACTCAACTTTTGGAGGTATTTGTGGAAATTCCTTACGTATAATAAGACCCTCTCTCTCAAGATCTTTTAACATAACGCTTAATGTTTTATAGGAAATGGTACCGATACATCGTTTCAACTCATTATGTCGCATAACCTTATTTTCAGCTAGCCAATACATAATGATCATTTTATATTTACCGCCTATTAAAGACAGCGTATATCCAAAACCAGTGTTTTTTAGCTCTACACCAGTTGGAACACAGGTTTCACTCATAGGTTCTACTCTCCTTCTGATAAGTCAGTATGTAATATAAAGATGAATACTTTATAATTACATTTTAACAGACATGATGCCTTTATTCAGCTTGTATACTCTATGCATTTTTAGTTGGCGTAATCATCTTAATCACAGTTATAGGAATAAAGAACAGCCTTCTAACAGCGGTTCTTTATTCCTATCAAAGTTTTTAATTGGTTTAAAGAATAATTTCTCTTGCTTCTTTTAACGTAATAAATCTGTTACCTAGCATATTGTTATGGTGTTCTACTCCGAGGTAGCTTTTTTTATTGAATACGGATAAGTGACATTATGGTACCTTAAAAGTAAACTGTGAAATTGTATAGAGTGATATATAAGTCTCCATATGGAGCCTTAGCATATTAATGTGTGAAGATAATACAGCAGCAAGTGGCATTGCAACGTAAGAGCCGATCCAATATATTTTGAAAGGAATGTAGCTCCTAGAAGGTGAAAATGAAAGAATGGTCATTCAATCTGTTTTTCTATATCAATTAATTGTTGTAATAAAATCTTTTCTCCTTCTGAGCTTAGCACGATATTACCTATATACACTTTATTTTTATCACTTACCTTACCAGTGATAGCACAGGGTTTACTTTCACCACATTTTTCGATAATTATTGATTCATTTTCTATAGACATCTCCACATAACTCTCACTGCCTTTTATCCCTAAGGTTCGTCGTAGTTCACTAGGGAATGTGACACGTCCAAATTTGCCTAAACCCTTAATCAGCCCTATTTTTTTCATTTTCTCACTCCTAATTTAAATTATCTTTCAATTTAATAATGGTTATTAATTAATTGTATTTTGGTGACAAATTATCTCCATAAGAGAATTTTTTACTGGAGTAATTTTCATCACAAAAATGTATTATATTACCTTATTATCTTTTTCTTTTAATAAAAGTAATATATGAATTTAAACTAATAACAAAGATTTATTAAGCCTCATTTTATGATACAAACTACAGAATTAAACAAAAACCTACATAAAATCATCCAATAATATCCATTAAATTATTTATATGTAAAAAAGTATTTAAATCCATATATGATAACATTAAATGTTTCTATATCTAAATAATGGAGAATACGCACTTCTTTCTTATCGAATCATTCACAAAAAATAATTTAGAAAATTTATAATTTTTTGTCGTTTTCTGTATGATTATATAGTTCCTATTATAAATTAAAGATACGATTTCGCTGGAGAAAAATGAAAGCGTTTAATAATAGTTTATCTTTTCTTAATTCCACTTCAATGGAGTGAAGATATTTATAAACTAACTACAGAAAAAAAGTTGCTCTCATTGTATCCTTATTAATGACTTAAAGGAGTATCACTATCTCTTCAAGTTACGCTGATGTATCAACTCCTTTTGAAGCTAAGCAGACTACGATATCTACTATAATCCTTCCCTTACAAAGAAAGGGACTTTGGAGGATGTAATAGTCTTTCTATAATTACTACAACTTATATGAGAGAGGTTAAAAAAATGAATCATTTACATCGTAGGATGGGAACTTTTTCTTTAACAATGGTTGGACTAGGTTCAATCATTGGTTCAGGTTGGTTATTCGGGGCATGGAGAGCAGCTCAAATTGCTGGACCTGCTGCTATTATTTCCTGGATTATCGGTATGATTGTTATTTTATTTATTGGACTTTCTTACAGTGAGCTTGGATCTATGTTTCCGGAAGCAGGAGGTATGGTTAAATATACACAATATTCTCATGGATCGTTTCTTGGATTTATTGCTGCTTGGGCAAACTGGATTGCTATTGTATCTGTTATCCCAGTTGAAGCTGTTGCCTCTGTGCAATACATGAGTTCTTGGCCCTGGGAATGGGCAAAGTGGACAAGTAGTTTAGTGAAAAATGGCACTCTTACTTTACCTGGATTAGGCATTGCTTCTGTTTTATTACTTATTTATTTCTTACTAAATTTTTGGACAGTAAATCTCTTTTCCAAAGCAAATTCACTAATTACTATCTTTAAGATAGTGATTCCTGGCTTAACAATTGGATCACTTTTATTTGCCGGTTTTCATAGTGAAAATTTCACGTCTGGAGAAGGCATCGCGCCAAATGGTTGGGCAAGCGTACTGACGGCGGTAGCAACGTCCGGTATTGTATTTGCATTTAATGGGTTTCAAAGCCCTATTAATATGGCTGGAGAAGCAAAGAATCCTGGGCGTTCTATTCCATTAGCTGTAGTAGGATCGATTCTAATTGCTACTGTTATTTATATCTTGTTACAGGTTGCGTTTATTGGGGCAGTTGATCCCTCTATGGTTGTTCATGGATGGAGTCACCTTAATTTCAACTCTCCATTTGCTGATTTGGCTATTGCTTTAAGTATTAACTGGCTTGTTATTGTATTGTACGCTGATGCATTTGTTTCTCCTTCTGGAACGGGAATCACCTATACGGCTACCACATCTCGTATGATATACGGTATGGAAAAGAATAAATATTTACCTGGTGTTTTAGGGAAATTGCATCCTATTTATGGTGTGCCACGTCAAGCAATGTTTTTCAATTTAGCTGTATCATTCATTTTCTTATTTCTATTTAGAGGTTGGGGTGTATTAGCTGAAATTATTTCAGTTGCGACATTAATCTCTTATATTACCGGGCCTGTTACAGCTATGACGTTAAGAAGAACGGGGAAAGAGTTCTACAGACCATTACGTCTAAAAGGATTAAGTATTATTGCACCACTGGGTTTTGTATTTGCGTCATTAACCCTGTACTGGGCGAGATGGCCACTTACAGGACAGGTGTTATTCATTATTATGATGGGTCTTCCTATTTACTTTTATTATCAAGCAAAGTTGAAATGGAAAGGGTTTCAAAAGAACTTCCTAGCAGGACTTTGGATGGTTACTTACTTATTATGTATGATGGTTATTTCATATTTAGGAAGTGAAAAGTTTGGTGGAATAAATGTTATTCCATACGGTTGGGACATGCTTATCATTACATGTTTGTCTCTTGTTTTTTATGTTTGGGCTGTAAAGAGTGGATTTAAAACAGAATACCTCAAGGAAGCCACCAAAGTAAATGAAGAAATGAGATTAAGGGAGAGAACAATAGAGTCTCAATTAGATAAAGAAAAAGCTGTATAAAAATTGGTTTCTAGTGCAAGTATTTTATAAGTATGTGGAGATAGTTGTTATGTTGAAAAATAAGGTAGGAAAGTTAAAAATCTTTACGGTAGACTATTCTATATTAAAAAATAATAAAATAATTAATAATTCTATAGTCATGCAATCCATTAATGATCCAGATGAAATTGTAAGGTTAGCTAAATTGGATATATCTACAAAAGAAAGAGTGTTCATTCAAAATGTAAAGATTTTAAGATTTAAGTCCATCCCATCTCATGGACATAATTTAGAATAGAAGAAACTCTTCCAAAAGGGAATTTGCTTACAATAGCAAAAGCTTCTTTTGACGATGTTATTGAGATATTTTACTTGTCTTATTAGATGCCTAAGGCATCTTTTTCTCTTTTCCCATATGTTCGAGGGCTATAGGAAAAGTCGAATTCCTATCTATCGTAATGCCACGAGAAATCAAAACATGAAAAGACCGAAAAGTTTTCTAAAAAACACTGTACATTCTTGCGGTCTCTTGTTTCATTTATATAAAAATAGTGAAAGTTGTTATTTTATGGAGGTTTTATATGTCGGATAAAGTGCCATTTTCATTCACAGTAGTTATTGGTTTAATGTTATTTGCTCTATTCTTCGGGGCAGGAAATTTAATTTTCCCACCAATGCTTGGTCAGTCAGCAGGAATAAATATTTGGTCAGCTAATGCCGGATTTTTAGTAACCGGAGTTGGGTTACCGTTACTTGGTGTGTTAGCATTTGGTTTTTCAGGAAAAGATGATGTACAGTCACTAGCGAGTCGCGTACACCCTGTGTTTGCTCTTGTGTTTACAACCGTACTTTATTTAGCGATTGGTCCTTTATTTTCCATACCAAGAGCAGGAACCGTTTCTTTTGAGATAGGCGTCAAACCTTTTTTGTCGGAAGATCTAGACCACATACCTTTATTTATTTTCACCATCATCTTTTTTAGCATCACATGCTTTTTATCACTTAATCCTGTTAAAACTGTCAATATTATCGGAAAATTCCTAACACCCATTAAGTTAACATTTATTGGAGTACTTGTAGCGATGGCTTTTATTCATCCGATTGGGGGTTTCCAAGCACCTACGAAAAATTATAAAATTCATTCATTTTTCAAGGGATTTCAGGAAGGTTATTTAACAATGGATGCTCTTGCAGCTTTTGTTTTTGGAATTATTATTATTAATGCTATTAAAGAAAAAGGCGCAAAAACAAAAAAACAAATTATGACTATTTGTGCAAAAGCAACAGGAATTGCTGCCATTATCCTAATAACCATTTATACAGCTCTTTCTTACATGGGTGCTTCAAGTGTAGAAAAACTTGGACACTTAGATAACGGAGGTACTGTTTTGGTAAAAGTCTCGAATTATTATTTTGGAGCTTACGGTGGAATATTATTAGGATTAATGATTACGGTAGCTTGTTTAACAACTAGTGTAGGACTTGTTGCTTCTTGTTCTTCATTCTTTCATAAACTATTTCCAAAGGTATCTTATAAAATACTTGCTATTAGTCTGTCTGGTTTTAGTGCAATCGTTGCTAACATCGGGTTAACGCAGTTAATTGCTATTTCTGTACCTCTATTAACAACTATTTATCCATTAGCTATTGTATTGATTTTCTTAACTTTTTTTCATTCTTTATTTAAAGGAAAAACTGAAGTTTATCAAGGGAGCTTACTTTTGACATTTATTATTAGTCTATTCGATGGGTTAAATACGGGTGGTATTCACATTTCATCCATTAATAGTTTCTTTATTAGAGTTCTCCCTATGTACAAATTAGGATTAGGGTGGATTGTTCCAGCTATTATTGGAGGATTAATAGGTTTTAGCATAGTACAAGTAAAAATCCTTCTTAATTACAGGTCATCTAGACTGAATAAATAATAAATATTCTGATGCAAAGGTTACATCCATTTGAAAATAGGAGAAAATCATCAAAAGGAAGCTTTGTTCTTATTGAGCAAAGCTCCCTTTTTGACGAGTTTCTTCTGTCTTGAATGGGGTTCATTTTGTCTTAGAGCAAATCTCAGCATCTAGTTTTATTAGATAACTTTTAAATCCTCAAATGAGTGCTTATGTTTGAACATTTTATAAAGACTGTGATATGTTCTACATATACATACTATATATGCAGTAAGAAATGAGGTATTTACATATGAAAAAAGCTGTAGATGCATTGTTTGAAACGATTTCTAATACACTTGCTAATGAAGAAAAAATTCAATTGATTGGATTCGGCACATTTGAAGTACGTGAACGTGCAGCTCGTACCGGACGTAATCCCCAAACTGGTGAAGAAATGACGATTCCAGCTTCAAAAGTTCCTGCGTTTAAACCCGGAAAAGAATTAAAAGAAGCTCTTAAATAAGTATAGGATGAATACTTTTCAGAAAGCCTCAAGGTTATTCCTTGGAGCTTTCTTTCATTTTTGACATCAAAATAAGCAAAGTTAAACTTGAAAGCTTACTTCGTTGATCCTGACGCTCCATAATCTTTAATCATTAATTTCACATCATAGTTAATCGGAATTCCACTAAATGTTTGATCCCAATTCTCTTTAACCCTCATCCATACTCTAGGATGCTTAATTCTCAATCGATTTCCGAAACCCGCAACATCGACTTGATATTCTTTTTGCATTTTTTCTAGTACGTTTCTTACCAGGTGCTTTACTTTTTTTTCTGAAGTTTTTTGTGCGTTCTGCAAAAATTGATTGTTAAAAGTGCTCCCTGAGGTCATCCAACTTTCAGATAGCCTTCCCACTGATTCAATGTGTACATCAAAAGAGATATTATTTCCTTTCACATGGGGTTGAATGTGACTTTTCATAGACTCTATTTCATATACGATCAGCTGACCGGTCTTTTTATCAAAGCTTTTTACTAGGCCACCTTTTCCTTTACCTGTGATCCAAGTCAGACCATCCAGTTCTTCCTCATTCAAAAAACCAATCATTTTGTTTGTTTTTCCTTTAATTATACCTGCACCCGCAAATTTGATTTCTCCATTTGCTGATACTACATTTTGCAACAGAAAACTAGACCGTGATTGGATCTTGCTCTCTAGTTTAATAAGCGGCATAGGAGGTAAAATTCTCGTTGTTCGATAGGCATTTTCCACCATTGCAGACAAATGAAATGCTGGGATCTCTCCTGCTGTTTTTGATTCGAGTGTGTCGCTTGCTCTCCCTTTACTAATAAACATCAGACAACTTGGTCTAAAATCATTGTCACGAAGACTTTGATCGACTAATTGTTCCAAACTATACGATCGTGCAAGGGCCTCACCGATAACCATCACTTTCATATGGGGACTAGTTAAAGGAGTATCACTTCTTAAAGATAATTCACGAAGCATTTGAAAAGCAGAATCTCCTGTTTCAGACACATTCACATAAGATTTCTGTTGAGGACCTCCTTGTTTAGTGGTTGAACTTGCCACTTGTGGGGTGATAAGTTGATAGGTTGACGTAATCAGGTTCTTTCTCGCATATCCCCCTCCTTGTTCATCAAATTCTTTTTCAATCATGGACTCCTTCCCCTTATCAAGCGCCACACCTACCCCTAAACTTCTTTCTTCAATTTCATGACTACTCCAGCAGCCCGCCAGAGGAACGAGCAAAAAAACAGAAAGTAAAACCAATAAGAACTGTACGTGATTAGAGGTTTGTTTCATACTTTCTCCCCTTTACTTTTGAAATGATGAGAAGAAGCAGCGGTAAAAAGCCAAATAAAACTAAGGCAGCGTTGCCAACCATATCCCCTACTTTAAATACATCATTGATGTTTTTGGGGATCATGGAAATAAGATAAATAACGGGAAGCACGCCATACATAAATGGATGAATGTTCTTTTGGAAAAGTTGAGATAGTCCTAATGAAGCAGCGTAATGATTAACAGTAAAAGAAGTAAACATTTGCATAATCCATACCACCAGCAACAGAGAATCAAATCGTTCAAAAATCAAACCGGTCAGCTCAAAACTTCGTATCAAATCAAGTGTGGGCCATGTTCTTGTAACTACTCCATCAACCGATAACGCTCCGATCACCATTACAACAGTAATCACATAAATGAATAAAGGAATAGTAATTCCAACTAGTACAGCTTTTCCTGCTTTGTGTGGTTCTTTCATAAAAGCTAAAATGATTAACATGATTTCAGGACCTGTGAATGCAAGAGCAGTTGTTTTTATGCCTTTGAGCACCGGTGTGATACCTGAACCTAGTACTGGGTGCAGATTGTCTACTTCAAATATTTTGATACTCATAAAGGCAACAAGTAAAAAAAGAATAACCGTAATAGGTAATATAATCTCAAATAGACGAGCAATTGGATTTATCCCCCCTCTGATTAGGTAGAGACTTGCCCACATAAAGGGCATAATAATAGCCCATTTAGGGGTTCCTTCCAGCAATAGATATCCTGTTACTTCTGCCAATGAACGGGCATGAAACCCACCAAGTACTAAAAAATAACCTATTATGAAGAAACTAAATAACTTGCCCATCCATTTCCCTACAATTTCTTGACTGTATTGATAAAACGTTTTTTCAGGAAATTTTTTACTTAATTTCACCATAATTACTCCTGCTATCATGGTGATTATTCCGCCTAAAATAACACTTAACCAAACATCTGGTGTTTTTACTTGTTCCGTAACTGTCCGGGGCAAGGTAAGAATTCCTGTTCCAAGTATAAAATTGATAACAACCACGGTTGCTTGAGGTGTCGTAATACGATCGTTTGAATTGATCATTACCCACAGTTCACTTCCTTTCATCATAAGCTACCCTTTTCGTAGAGGATCTTTGGTATGCATCATCTTTGGACGTCGTTTCATCATCATAAGAGGCATACGGACCATCAAGTCTTTCCATTCACTTAAACGATAAGGAACAGCTGGACTCATATAAGGCACGCCAAAGCTTTTTAGTTTCACTAAATGGCTCATCATGAAAAGGAAAAATAAGATGACGCCATATAATCCAAGTATGGCAGCACAAAGCATGGCTACAAAGCGAAGAATCCGCAATGTAATGCCTAGACTATATTGCGGAATAGAAAATGATGAGATCGCCGTTAACGCCACTACAATCACCAAAATAGGGCTAACAATCCCTGCCTGCACAGCAGCTTCCCCAATAATTAATCCACCGACAATTCCCATTGCTGGACCAATTGGTTTTGGTAACCGGAGGCCGGCTTCCCTCAAAATTTCGATGGATAGTTCCATAAATAACGCTTCGATAAGGGCTGGATACGGCACGCCAGACCTTGATCCTATAATGGAAATGGCTAACTTAGTCGGAATCAATCCTGGATGAAATGAGATAAACGCAATATACAAAGCCGGTGTAAAAAGCGAAAGAACCACTGCGATATAACGAAGAACACGAAGAAATGTACCGGGAATCCACCTTTCATAATAATCTTCCGGGGACTGTAACATCATGCTAAACGTAACAGGGGCAATCAAAGCAAAAGGCGTCCCGTCTAATAAAATGGCCACCCGACCTTCCATCAAGGCAGCGACTACTCGGTCAGGACGTTCCGTATTCTGTACCTGAGGAAAGGGGCTAAGATAATTATCTTCAATGAGTTGTTCGACATAACCTGACTCGGGCACATTATCAACATCAATTTTCTTAATTCGCTTTTCTACCTCTTGGACTAATTCTGAATCAACGATCCCGTTTATGTAAGAAACAACCAGGTCTTTTTTCGAACGCTTTCCTACTTGGAACTTTACGAGCGACAAATTCTCAATCTCTCCGTTCCCTCTTAAAAGAGATGTATTATCACTTAAAGATTCGGTGAAGCCTACCCGTGGACCTCTCACTAATGCTTCTGATACGGGCTCTTCAATCGTCCTTGTTTTTACTTTACTTGTACCAAGAATAAATGTATGTGATAACCCGTCAATTAAAAGTGCCGTAGATCCTGTTAAGAATTTTGATGCTAAATCTTTAACAGATTGAACCTCTTCTACATCACTGATCGATAATACTTGATTTTTTATCAATTCATTTGAAAAGCTTCCCTTTCCGTAAGGCTGTTTCAATTGGTATTCTGCTGAAAAATCAGCCATCAATGATGACAAAATATGTTTATCAATAAGATCTTTATCTGATAGTCCTTCAACGAAGACAATACATGCTTGAATGCCGGTACGTCCTATAATAAACTCCCTAAAATGAACGTCAGAGTTATGACCAATTTCTTTTCTAACTTCCTTTATATTTGAATTGAAATCACGTGTAAATGGATTAGCTGAATTTTTAGATACAGATTCCTGTTTGTTTTCATTTTCATTAACATGGTTTCCTATTTTTCTACTTTTCGATTTCCAATTTTTCATTTTCATCACTCTTCCTCTGAAGTACGAATCCAATTAAACAATCTGGAGATTATATATGGGATGAAAAATGCCATTAACGCTTGCATAAAAACTTGCCACTCTGGAAGATAGGAAACCATTGATTTCCACATACTAATCACCCTATTTATCTTTATATTAAGGAGGGTCTAGACACAAACACCCTTAAAATATCGTTATTTACTCCATGGGAAATTCTTTTATTTACCAGGTAGTATTATTCTTCTCTTTATTTCTTATACAAAGGGAAGTTAATCTGATTTGAATATAGGAGAAATTTATGAAAAGAAGCCTTTGCTCTTGTTGAGCAAAGGCTTTTTTTGACGAGTTTCTTCTATTTGTTTTAGTTTTTAACAGCTTTTTTCCAATCATTCGCAAATTTTTCAATTCCTTGTTCAGTTAAAGGATGTTTTACTAATTGCTCGATAACGGAGTAAGGAATTGTTGCAATATGAGCACCTGCCATTGCTACACGAGTTACATGATCTGGATGTCTTACAGATGCAGCAATGATTTGAGAATCGATATTTTGAACACGGAATAGTTCTGCAATTCTGGATACTAAGTGTACTCCATCCTCAGAGATATCATCTAACCGTCCTAAAAAAGGAGAAACGTAGGTTGCACCAGCACGAGCAGCTAAGAGAGCTTGATTCACTGTGAAAATAAGTGTTACATTTGTTTTTACACCTTTTTTAGAAAGATAACGAGTAGCTTCTAACCCAGCTAATGTCATAGGAAGTTTAATCGTAATATTTTTATCTCCATCATTAATTTTAATTAATTCTTCAGCTTGAGCAATCATATCTTCAGCTGTAATTGCATCAGGTGTTACCTCTGCTGAAACAGATTCAACTTCTGGCACCATTTGAAGAATTTCTTCAATACGATCTTCAAATCTTACGCCTTCTTTTGCTACTAGAGATGGATTGGTTGTAACGCCAGATAAAACTCCCACTTTGTATGCTTTCTTAATGTCTTCAAGGTTTGCAGTATCAATAAAAAATTTCATGATTTCTTTCCTCCAATAGTTTGAAAATCAAAATGTATTTTTTCTTTACAATAGAGTTATATGTATGAAATCTATACTTCCCCAAGCTTCAAGATAGCTGACGAGCTTCTTTTATTCTATCTAAAATTACCACGATCATAAAGTAAAACGCTTTCTGTAAATGGATTCTTTTTCTTAATTTTAGGTTTTGTTTTATGAGATAGATTATAGAAATACTCTATACAGTAATAGAAGCCTTATATTAACTAACAAAATATCTTGACTACAAGATAAGTAAAACAAGCTATCTAATTCTAGATAGCTTGTTTCTGTTGTTTTTTATAACTTCTCTACGGTAATAAAAATAAGAAAAGACCTATTAAGATAACGAAGATACCAATGTACATATCCTCATTCATTTGTATCAGATCCCGAAGCAGGGATTAAACGTTTTACGCCGAATTTTCATAATTAGAGAAGGTATGATTTAATAGAGCTATCCTAGATAATAATAAAAATAAGGTAACTTTAGTTCGTACAAAGGACTAAAGAGAGGAAGGAATTAAGATCAAACGATGAAATGTATTTCAATTGATTTAGATGGTACGTTATTAAACTCTCAACATGAAATATCTGAGGAAAATGTGAAAACCTTAAAAGAATTGCACGAGCAAGGACATAGCATTATTTTGAATACAGGCCGAGCCTATGCAGACGTAATTAAACTGAAGGCGGTACAAAATATGGAAGTTCCTATTTTTTGTATCAATGGTTCTGTTTTATACTCGAAAACAAGAGAATTGCTGTATGAGGCAACTATATCTGTTTCTACATATAAAAAAATATTTTCCATTCTAAATGAAATTGGTGTAGGGATTCTTGTATACACTAATTATGGTGGCTTTCCTTCAACTTTGCCTCCATTACATAATAAAAGTAAGGAAGAGCTCGCTACTCTTTTTCAAGAATATAATTACGATGAACTTCTAAACAAAGACAACCTTAAAATCTATAAACTAATTGCTTTGGTACAGTACGAGCAATTAGAAAAAATTGAAGAAGTAAAAAGGGCATTAGCTAATCAATTTGATATTTCGATGGCTTCTTCTTTTCCTAATAATGTAGAAATCACTTCAAGCGAAGCTCATAAAGGAAAGGCTATATTGTGTTACCAACAGATGATGAATCTGAATTTTGAAGAGATTTTTGCTTTCGGAGATGGAGGCAATGATCTTGCCCAATTCGAAGTAGCAACTACTTCAGTTGCTATGGGAAATGCTCCTCTAGACATTCAACAAAAAGCTGATTTCATAACCAAAACAAATGATGAAGATGGATTTGCTTATGCAGTACGCTATCTTTTAAAACTAACAAAAACACAAGATGTCATATCCGTGATATAACACTAAATTATGCCCGTTGTATTGAAAAACCTGTACCTTTGCACATTCTATAAAAATTCAGTTAAGCCACTCTAAAAGAGTGGCTTTTTTAGAAAGTTTTTAACTTTTAATTTATTAACTGTAGTTAATAAAACTCAATTGGAAAATATCACTTATTTTGCTAGCATGTTCAACAAAATGAAAAGGAATAAGGGCGTTACTTCCTGGTAATAGCCTTCTCACTGTATCTGTACTCTTCGTTTGTCACGTAAAATTTTATTGCCTCTAAGCGTCTAAATAGAGGTACCTTTTTGGACTATCTATATTGGAAAATCTCAATCATAAATTAACTATACACAGTTAAGGGGATTCTGGTGCAAAAGTGTTGAAATGTTGTTACTGAGAGGCTACCAGAAAAAAATATCCTTTATTTCGCAGTTAAATGTCCATTTATTGCAATTCTGAGCGTTTCTCATAATACTGTTTTTAGTGAAGGAGTTGGGGGGATTGAAAAAAATCATATACTGGATTATCTTTATTTTTTTGATTGTAGCTTATGTGACTGACATAGAAAACATTGACTTAAAGGATTTATTCTCTTCATCACAAGAAAGTACTACATCCTATGATAAGTAAAGTGATCTATTTTCCGACTGATAAATATTCTATAATTATTTGTAATAAATAAAGGAACTCGCCAAAGTAGTAGCAGGTTTAAGCCTGGTGCTACATAAATGTTTCATAGCTAGAGAAATATTTATATGGATGGTTTATATCTTAATTGAGCAACCTACCTAAAATGAATGAATCACCACCTTATAAGTAGTGATATGTAAAACCGAAAAAACCACTAGGATGGATTCTAGTGGTTTTACTGTTTAAAAATCGTTATATTCTTCTAAGTCGTCATCGTCTAATGAGCCAGATATATTTTCTAAATCTGCAATCTTTCCTTCTTTTAGTTGTGGAACCTTTGAAGAAGGCTCTTCTTCTTTGAAGGAATCGTTTCCTACAAAACCTGTTGTTTTTGCTAATGTTTTTAAATCAGCTAATTCATTCTTTATATGTTCAAGCATTTCGTAGGTTTTTTTGTCTTTAATTGCTTTTCTTTCGGTCGATGAATCATCTAGATCACGTAGAATTAAGGAGGAAATATAATCCCCTAACTTACGCGATTTAGCATATTTAGCTAGTTTATTATAAACTTCATCACTCAATTGATTTGTCTTAATGGTAAACGCATTTTGACGCTCTGACATCCCTATCACCTACGTTGTTAGGATTTAACGGCTTTCTTCTCTGCTGCTTGCTTCTTTTGAATGTAACCAATACTACGAATCTCTAAGCCAAATAAATTTAAATGGCGGCTATCTTGGGGAACCTTATGATACTTCTCCGTACGTTCTTCTCCAATTTTTTCACGCATACTATTCATGATAGCTACTTCTAAAGTAGGAGCTACTCCACCGCAGTATACATACTTACGTAGTTTATTCGCTGGTGGTGGTGCGACATCATTTAATTTAGCCAATAAGATTTCCACATATTCTCGTAGTGAAGATTTGATTGTACTTGTTAAATCAATAGATTCACCTGTATTCTCGTTTTTTAATACAAACTTTTGCTTGCTGTAGTTATCGAGAATAAATTGATCAAAGGCACGTAAGTCTGTAAATAATTCTAGAAATTTCTCTTTACGCAATTTATCAATATGAGCTAAATAAGGAATACCCTCAATGCTTTGGAACGATTCACGACTATTAGCAGCTTTCAACCCTTCGGGTAGAATAACCACATCAATGGAACCACCGCCTATATCCACCATCACCGTTTCACATTCTACATACTCATTTGCATCTTCACGATCTTGAAGTGTTAAGTCTTTTTTTAACGCAAAACGTGCACTTTCTCCCTCTTTTAAGCACGCACTTTCTTCTACTAATACCTTTAAAGTATTTTCAAAACCAGGCGTATGCACAGTAAATGTATGGTCGCCTAAGAAGCGATTAGCCATGGCTTTTTGAGCCGCCCCAAATGTGCTCTCTTTCTTAAGAAGCCAGATTGGTAACATGGTAGAAAAATAGTCAATTTCAATTGTATTGTCTTTTTTATTTTTCGCATGTAACGCATGGTAATACGCAATCGCAGCTAAAAAGGTGATGTATGGAATATGACTTGTAATTTTATTATGTAATTTATTAATGTGATTATTAGCCAGCAATTGACTAGCTGCAATTTCACCTACTAAGAAATAACGCTCCTTCTCTTCTCCCTCAATTGTTGTAGAAAGTAAAATGCGCTTTTTGAATTCTTCTGGAGCTGTAACAGCATCTGTAAAAAAGGAGTCTGCAGCTTCTTTTTGAAGTTCAACTACATTCGTTGGAAAATCAAATAGATATCCATCCATAATGTTCATATCAACAGAGTTACCGCAATCTTTATTAAAACGTGAAATTTTCATTTATAAACACCTCATTTTTTAAGTTGAACTTATATTCAACTTATTGTACTTGATATAGGATAAATATTCAATATGTGGGAGCAACTTAGTTATCTACAAAACATTACATCTATCAACAATTATGCAGATAAGTCCGTGCCTAGTATACGTTTTTTGTAATCGCTTTCATTTAGATAAATAATATGGTAAATTAATAGATGCATATTGGTTCTTAAAATCAACTTCCAACGAGTCCGTTACCCTTCGTGGTTACGGACTTTTTTATGTTCTTCATAAAATGTAAGTGCTTTATTTTCCAATATAGATTATAATAGAAATGCATTTGATTTCAGATGGTTATATACACCTATATCATCTTACTTCATTGAACCTATTCCTTTGTGTAGGAATAGGTTTCTTTCTTTTACTGGTCTACTGTAAAGGGAGCATACTAATGCTTAAAAGTTAGCCTGTAAAGCTTCAATTTTCTTCTTAAGTTTTTGGCTTTCTTCTAATTCGATGATTCTAGATTGGAGTTCTTTATTACCCAAGTTGTTTTCCAACTCTTCAGATAGCTTTATTCGCTTTTTATGGATTTCAATTCGTTGTTTAGCCATCTCTTCTACCTCTTTATTTAATTGAAATTGTTCGTATGGATTCATATGTATTCCTCCTTTATTTTTACTTTCAACATAAACAGGTATCCCTTTAAAATAGAGTCCAGTGAGTATTAACCACGAACATAGTGACTGCCCCAAACGCGTTAGCAATAAAGCTAAACCCCCATACAATTCGCATCCAAACTACCAAAGATCCATATGTCTTTCTAAAGGCTACTTCTCGCATAAAGATGAGATAAAGTACTGTAAACCCATATACACCAAATGCTACCCATTGAAAAGTTTCTTGAATTTGAGGGGCTACTAAGGCAACTGCTACTAAAGCTACGGTGAAAATGAGGTTTACAATCATAAAAAAGCTTACAAAACGCATCCACTTAAACCCTGTCTCATACAGTTTACCTGAATCTTGGTCTTCTTGTTTTAATTCTTCCATCATTCATTGCCCCTAATATTTAGTTTTTATCTATTATAGCATGGGATGTTAGTTTCATTTTTAGATTGCTAGTATTAGTATATTCAAGCTGAGGAAATTAGCCGCGAGTATTTTGTAGTTTTTGCATTAGAATTTTATATCGTATTTAATTAAAAGCAGTTTACAAATGTAAACTGCTTTTTTGTTAACTACTTAGACTGAAGAATTGCTTCTTTAACATACACTTTATAGTCAATAATTGCATCCTCCACTATGGGCAGTTCGCTTTCTGAATTGATATATCCGGCTAATGGTTTGGTACTTGCCTCAAAATAAGGAAGTTTTTCATCAAGAGAAAACTTAATACTGTTTTCATCTAGTGATAACATATCAACTATGGCGTCAGTACTCATTTCGTCTAAATACAGTTCCTTTGCTGAAATGATATTTATAGTGCCCACACATGTTAAGTCCACTACTTTAAAGCCTTTGTCTAATAGTTCTTTCATTAAATCTTTAGGCATCTAAAACCCTCCTTAACACTTACTAATTTTCGACATAAAAAGAGGGATTCCTTTAGAATAACATCCAGGGAGTATTACACATGAATATAAGTAAATAAAAGAGCAGTTTGCATATGCAAACTGCTCTTTTGATGACCCGTACGGGATTCGAACCCGTGTTACCGCCGTGAAAGGGCGGTGTCTTAACCGCTTGACCAACGGGCCATATTTAATTTACAACGACTGGCGAAGAAGGAGGGATTTGAACCCTCGCGCCGCTTACACGACCTACACCCTTAGCAGGGGCGCCTCTTCAGCCACTTGAGTACTTCTCCATATGGCTCCACAGGTAGGACTCGAACCTACGACCGATCGGTTAACAGCCGATAGCTCTACCACTGAGCTACTGTGGAATATGGTGGGCCTAAGTGGACTCGAACCACCGACCTCACGCTTATCAGGCGTGCGCTCTAACCAGCTGAGCTATAGGCCCTTCATTTGGAGCGGGTGATGAGAATCGAACTCACGACATCAGCTTGGAAGGCTGAGGTTTTACCACTAAACTACACCCGCGTTACTTAAGATGGGGCGACTGATGGGAATCGAACCCACGAATGCCGGAACCACAATCCGGTGCGTTAACCACTTCGCCACAATCGCCATACGTATCTACTTTAATTGGCAGGGGCAGTAGGAATTGAACCCACACTGACGGTTTTGGAGACCGTAGTTCTACCTTTAAACTATGCCCCTGTAGGAAGTGGTGGCTCGGGACGGAATCGAACCGCCGACACAAGGATTTTCAGTCCTTTGCTCTACCAACTGAGCTACCGAGCCTTTATGTAAATGGCGGTCCCGACGGGAATCGAACCCGCGATCTCCTGCGTGACAGGCAGGCATGTTAACCGCTACACCACGGGACCACTTTGGTTGCGGGGACAGGATTTGAACCTGCGACCTTCGGGTTATGAGCCCGACGAGCTACCGAACTGCTCCACCCCGCGATAATCATATAAATGGAGGAGGAAGAGGGATTCGAACCCCCGCGGGCTTTGACACCCCTGTCGGTTTTCAAGACCGATCCCTTCAGCCGAACTTGGGTATTCCTCCGTGTATTTATAACAAATGTAACTTATATGGTAGCGGCGGAGGGAGTCGAACCCACGACCTCACGGGTATGAACCGTACGCTCTAGCCAGCTGAGCTACACCGCCATATCATTCGTTACAATTATTTAATTAAATTGGTGGAGCCTAGCGGGATCGAACCGCTGACCTCCTGCGTGCAAGGCAGGCGCTCTCCCAGCTGAGCTAAGGCCCCATGATACTTCTGGTCGGGAAGACAGGATTCGAACCTGCGACCCCTTGGTCCCAAACCAAGTGCTCTACCAAGCTGAGCTACTTCCCGTTCATGGCGCGCCCGAGAGGAGTCGAACCCCTAACCTTTTGATCCGTAGTCAAACGCTCTATCCAATTGAGCTACGGGCGCTTATTAAAATGGTGCCGAGGGCCGGACTTGAACCGGCACGGTAGTCACCTACCGCAGGATTTTAAGTCCTGTGTGTCTGCCAATTCCACCACCCCGGCAGGACTTATGTATGTGGAGCGGAAGACGAGGTTCGAACTCGCGACCCCCACCTTGGCAAGGTGGTGTTCTACCACTGAACTACTTCCGCGTATTTATCTAAGTTAAGATGCGGGTGAAGGGACTTGAACCCCCACGTCATAAGACACTAGATCCTAAGTCTAGCGCGTCTGCCAATTCCGCCACACCCGCGTGTGAATATAAATGGTGAGCCATGAAGGACTCGAACCTTCGACCCTCTGATTAAAAGTCAGATGCTCTACCAACTGAGCTAATGGCTCGAAAAAAATGGTGCCGGCAAGAGGACTTGAACCCCCAACCTACTGATTACAAGTCAGTTGCTCTACCAGTTGAGCTACACCGGCACGGTGGTGGAGGATGACGGGATCGAACCGCCGACCCCCTGCTTGTAAGGCAGGTGCTCTCCCAGCTGAGCTAATCCTCCAAAAAAATCTATATAAGCGCGTTAAACAGCGTTATTTTCATTACTTATGATAGAATATTTCAAATAAAAAACCCCTATGCTCTTTTACAAGAGACTCATAAGGGGTCTTATTGATTGCCTGGCAACGTCCTACTCTCACAGGGACAAAGTCCCAACTACCATTGGCGCTAAAGAGCTTAACTTCCGTGTTCGGTATGGGAACGGGTGTGACCTCTTCGCTATCGCCACCAGACAAAGATTGCTCTCTCAAAACTAGATAACAGTTCGCTGAGTAAAGCTTACGCTTTTAAAGTTTTGGTTAAGTCCTCGATCGATTAGTATCAGTCAGCTACACATGTCGCCACGCTTCCACCTCTGACCTATCAACCTGATCATCTTTCAGGGATCTTACTAGCTTGCGCTATGGGAAATCTCATCTTGAGGGGCTTCATGCTTAGATGCTTTCAGCACTTATCCCGTCCACACATAGCTACCCAGCGATGCCTTTGGCAAGACAACTGGTACACCAGCGGTGTGTCCATCCCGGTCCTCTCGTACTAAGGACAGCTCCTCTCAAATTTCCTACGCCCACGACGGATAGGGACCGAAC